>NZ_JBJDQL010000011.1:0-213127 GCF_044903305.1 Streptomyces sp. NPDC019531
GACGCGCCCCGAAACGACCCCGTCCGCACCGTTACAACAATTTTACCCTTGTGGAGAACTTCCCTTCCTCCGAGTCGGGGCGTGCCGCATGCCGGCCGGCCGGCAGCTCGTCCAGGGCTCGGAGGACACACGCCCGTGACGACCACCCCCACGTCGAGCACACCGGCCGACGCGACCGGCCTGTCCGTACGCCTCGGCCTGCGCGAGAACCGGCTCCAGTTCACCCTGCTCGTCATCGTCAACGTCAACGTCTGCGTCGGCGGCCTGGCCACCGGGCTCAACGAGGCCGCCGGCTACACCGCTGTGGGAGCCACGCCACTGCTCACCGGCTACCCTCGCCACCGCCTACGGCCTGCGCCCGGTCCCGGAACTCATCGGCGTCGTCTTCGTTGTCGCGGGCCTCGCCCGGGCCCTCGTCGTCCGCGACACCGTCGCACACGTCGCCCTCGAACTCGCCCAACACACCAAGCACCTGCCCACCGGCGAGGACAGCGGCCTGAAGGCCACCTTCGCCTACACCACCTGGCACGACCGCTCTCTGCGCGGCGCCAGCCAGGCCGGCCTCGTCAACAACCTCAACGACGGCCTCACCTGGGGCGTCTTCCCTCTCCTCTTCACCGACCACGGGCTCGGGCTCGCCGCGGTCGGACTGGTCAAGGGCCTGTACCCCATCCTCTGGGGCCTCGGCCAAATCCCCACCGGCCACCTCGCCGACCGCAGCCCCTGATACGGAATGCTCGTCCAAGCCGTCAGCTTCGTCCTCGCCCTCGCCCTGCTCGACCGCCCCCTGCTCGCGGGCATCCTGTCCGTCGTCGCGCTCGACCTCGGCACCGCCATGGTCTACCCGGCCCTGATCGCCTCGGTCTCCGACCACGCCCACCCCGCCTGGCGCGCCAACGCACTGGGCACGTACCGATTCTGGCGCGACATCGGCTATGCCGCCGGCGCACTGGTAGCCGGCGTCCTCGCCGATGCCTTCGGCCTGAACGCGACCGTCATCGCAGCCGCCGTCCTCACCACGACATCCGGCCTGCTCGCCGCTCGCTGGATCACCGACCGCGCGAAGGTCTGACGGCTTCCGGGCACGACGTCGGCCAGCAGCAAGATGCCGTCATTGAATCGGGCGATGGCACCACACCTGTTGCGCCGGATATCGTCAACGGCACCGGCGCCGTGCTGCGCCAACTCGTTGAACCTTGCGCGATACCACACCTCTTGCCCCAGAGAACCCACCGTCCCGAGGATCAACAGTGCGGCGCTGCACCCCAGGAGGCGACCAACGAGACTCCAATGCCGTACTCGAAACGGCCTGCGGCCCGGGCACGGCGCGTCAAGGCCGAGGGAGTGACCCGCAGCACGAAGGTGCGTTGAAGGCTGCGACACTGCCCGCCAAGCAGCAGGAGGGCTGATCGTTCACTCCGTCAGTTTCGGACGTCGATTCGCCTTGTCCTCAAGGCGTGTGCGGAGGGTGGTGGCGAATTCCTCGGCGCGGGAGAGCTGGACGCGGAGCTTGTCGATCTGCTCGAGGGCAGCCCGTTCGTAGCCGCGGACGCGCTCCAGAAGGGCTTCGCGCTCGTCGGCGTCGGTGGCGGCGTCGAGGCGTTCGGTGGCGTCCAGGAGGTCGCGCATCTGGTCGAGGGTGAAGCCGAGGGGCTTCATGCGGCGGATGACAATGAGCCGCTGCACGTCGGTCTCGGTGTAGAGGCGGAAGCCACCCTGGGAGCGCGCGGAGGGGACGACCAGACGGGTCTCCTCGTAGTGACGGATCGTACGCAAGGACAGCTCGGTTCGTGCGGCGACCTCGCCGATCTGCATGTGCTTGCCGTCCACGCCCGTGATCCTCTGGCCTCTCCCGCTTGCTGTCAGCGGGACCGGTGGGCGCCGCCGATCACTACTCTAACGTTAGGGTAGGGTTGTTGTTGGTGAGGGTGGCGTACCGCTGCCCCGCCGTTGCCGTGTCGGGGCCGATGGCGCCCCCGGCGAAGTCCCGATTGTCGCAGGAGAGAAGCGTGCGCGAGCCTACGACGCCCGGCGCCGCCGCCTGCCCGCCGTGAGGCTTCGCCCCCGGAGGTGAGCCCGGGCCGCGCCCTCGTGCAAGTCGCCGCTCCCCTCCCTCGACTACCGGCCCGCGTCCTCACGGGGCCGTCCGCAGGGTGCCCGCCCGGCCACCTTGCGTTCATCCCGCACGCCTCGGCCTGCCGAACGGCGCGTGCCTAGCACGACAGGTTCCGTCTCCCTTGTCTTCCGTTGCTTCCGTCCTGTCCCCGGTCGCGCGCCTGCGCGGCCTGAAGCCCGACTGGCTGAGTGATCCGAAGGTCTGGCGCACCGAGGTGCTGGCCGGCCTGGTCGTCGCCCTGGCCCTGATTCCCGAGGCGATCTCCTTTTCGATCATCGCCGGTGTCGACCCCGCTATCGGCTTGTTCGCCTCCTTCACCATGGCCGTGACCATCGCGATCGTCGGCGGCCGGCGCGCGATGATCTCCGCAGCCACCGGTGCCGTCGCCCTGGTCATCGCGCCACTGAACCGGGAGCACGGCTTCGGACACCTGATCGCCGCCGTCATCCTCGCCGGCGTCTTCCAGGTAATCCTCGGCGCGCTCGGGGTCGCCAAGCTGATGCGGTTCGTCCCCCGCTCGGTGATGGTCGGCTTCGTCAACTCCCTGGCCGTCCTGATCTTCATGGCCCAGGTCCCCGAGATGACGAACGTTCCCTGGCCGGTGTATCCGCTGATCATCGGCGGCCTGGCGCTGATGGTGTCCTTGCCGAAGATCACCACCGTCGTCCCCGCCCCGCTCGTCTCGATCGTGATCCTGACCTCGATCACCGTCGGCGCGGCCATCGCGGTCCCCACCGTCGGCGACAAGGGCGCCCTGCCGTCCTCCCTGCCCGTGCCCGGCCTGCCGGACGTCCCGTTCACCCTGGACACGCTCACGACAATCGCGCCGTACGCGTTCGCGATGGCGCTGGTCGGCCTGATGGAGTCGCTGATGACGGCCAAGCTCGTCGACGACATCACCGACACCCACTCGAACAAGACCCGCGAGTCGATCGGCCAAGGCATTGCCAACATCGTCACCGGCTTCTTCGGCGGCATGGGCGGCTGCGCCATGATCGGCCAGACGATGATCAACGTGAAGGTCTCCGGCGCCCGCACCCGGCTGTCCACGTTCCTCGCGGGGGCCTTCCTGATGGTGCTGTGCATCGCCTTCGGCCCGGTGGTCTCCGACATCCCCATGGCCGCTCTGGTTGCCGTCATGGTCATGGTGTCGTTCGCGACCTTCGACTGGCACTCCATCGCCCCGAAGACCCTCAAGCGGATGCCCGCCGGGGAGATCGCCGTCATGGCGATCACCGTCGCGGTCGTCGTGGCCACTCACAACCTGGCCATCGGCGTCGTGGTCGGTTCCGTCACCGCCATGGTCATTTTCGCCAAGCGTGTCGCCCACCTCGCCGAGGTCACCGCCGTCACCGACCCCGACCGCACCACTGTGGTCTACCGGGTCACCGGCGAGCTGTTCTTCGCCTCCTCCAACGACCTCGTCGGCCAGTTCAACTACGCAGGTGACCCAAAGAACGTCATCATCGACCTGTCCGCCGCACACATCTGGGACGCCTCCTCCGTCGCTGCCCTCGACGCCATCGAGACCAAGTACGCCCAGCGCGGCAAGACCGTCGACATCACCGGTCTCAACACCCCCAGCGCCCAGCTCCACGGCAAGCTCACCGGCGAACTCACCGCCGACCACTGACGACCCTCTGCGCTGGGGACCAGGCCCCGTGGCCCGAAACGGCAGTACTGGCCTGCACCGCGGGCGTGGCAGCAGGCATCGCCTACTTCACGCACTCCCCCATGACCGACGGCTTCGGCTGGGAGATCCTCCCTCTGCTCGGGCTGCTCATGTGGATCAACCTGACGGCCATCCTCCTCAACTGGCGCGTCACCGCGGACAGCACCGGCCTGTGGCTGGCCGGGGCCTGGACGATACGACACGTCCCCTGGGAACGGCTGCGGGCAGCCCGGTACACCGATGAGGGCAGCGTGGAGATACGCCTGTCGGACGGCAGCACCTGGCACCTGACGGGCCTGGGTGAACCGCGGCTCGAGCGACGTCTCCAGTTGCGTCCGTCGTACGTCCGCATGGTCGAGAAGGTCACCGCGCTGCAACTCCACCCGGAACTGCGCCCCACCGACCGCAGCTCACCTCGCGACCACGGCCTGCCGCTCGGCCCCGTTCTGCTCCTCCTCGGCGCCCTCACCACGGCAGCCGCGCTCTTCGCGTGAGAAGGCACAGGTCCAGCCGCGGACCGGGGTAGTCGGCATCGGGCGCTTCATCGATAGCCGGTCATGGTCACTTCGTCCGCAGACCAACCCGGGCGTCTTCGCAACGGCCTTACGAGGACGCGCCCGCATCAGGGGCGGGCCGGGGACCAGCGACGCGGTGGACGACCGTCACCCGGCGGCGCCGAAGGGCACGTCGAAGCGGCCGCGCCAGATGCTCCGTGAGCCCCGGACTCCCTGATCCGGCTCAGCGGTGCTCGGGGTTGTCCGCCCCCGGTCGGCAGCCGGCGTCCCACTCCGTGCGCTGGTTGCCGTGTGCGGGGATACCCCCGGTGCGTTTGAGCATGGCCGCCAGGTGCATCAGGTTCCAGGTCATGAAGCTGGTGTTGCGGTTGGTGAAGTCATTGTCCGGACCGCCCGAGCCGGCGTCCAGGTACGAGGGGCCGGGGCCGGCGGCGCCGATCCAGCCCGCGTCGGCCTGGGGCGGGATGGTGTAGCCGAGGTGCTGGAGGCTGTAGAGGACGTTCATGGCGCAGTGCTTCACGCCGTCCTCGTTGCCGGTGATGAGACAGCCGCCGACGCGCCCGTAATAGGCGTATTGGCCTTGGGGGTTGAGGAGGCTGGAACAGCCGTAGAGCCGCTCGATGACCTGCTTGGTGACAGAGCTGTTGTCACCGAGCCAGATGGGTCCAGCCAGCACCAGAATGTCGGCGGCCATCACTCGTTCGTACAGCGCGGGCCAGGCGTCCGTGGTGAAGCCGTGTTCGGTCATGTCCGGATACACGCCGGGGGCGATGTCCTGGTCGACCGCACGGATGAGCTCTGTCACCACTCCGCGCGCGTCCATGATCGCCCGGCTCTTGTCGATGAGTCCTTGGGTGTGGCTGAGCTGGGGGGACGGCTTGAGTGTGCAGTTGATGAAGAGCGCGCGCAGGTCATCGAAGCGGAAACTGTCCTCAGTTGGGGCGGGCGATGCTGCCATGGCGGACTCCGAGGAGGAGAGCGGACGGGGTCAGGGGGCGGGGAGGCAGAGCTCCGCGCCGCCCCGCGGCAGCGTCTCGCGGAATGCGCGCGTTGTCCCGCTGCGACGCACCGGCACACGGTGCTTTCCAGCAGCAGCCGACACGACAGCGCTTCCCACTGGCATCCGGCCCCATCGTGCGCAGCACTCGTCGGCACAGCCGCCCTTCCACGATCATGATGAACAGGCCGGCGTCCAACACAGGCGCGGGTCGCCACCCTCTTCATGCCTAGTGTCCTGAGCAGGCCACCAGGGATGCTCCCGGGACTACTACGTCTCCTGCCCCTGCAGCTCACGTGCGTACCCGATCCGCAGGAGCTGCGACAACAAGTCGGCGCGGCGCAGCAGCGGTTCGACCACTTCTTGCCTGACGTGTACGTGTTCCCCAGCGGGCTGCAGGCTGTCAATGGGGGCCTCGCCGTGCCAGCGGGATGGCGCTGGGAAGCCGTCTGAATCGTCACGACGTGCAGCCATCCCGCGTGCCTCCTCACAGAACGGACCATCGCGGATCTCACCCGCCGGCCGCGTCTCGGAGTAGGGCCGCACGAGCTGCGGTTGCCCTCTACTCCTGGGACACCTGGTGCCCGTAGAGAAGACAGCTGAACCTTCCCGGGGGTTGCGCTGTCCCGCCGAGCGCCACTCGCCACGAGGCAACAACCTCCCTTGGAGGCAGGGGTCACGAGTGTGTGGTCGGCGCCTTCTCGTCGGGGCGTTTGGGGCCGTGACGGTGCCGGCTGGTGTCGACTGGTGATCCGGACGGCCCTCCAGCGTCGCCGCAGCCAGTCACCGGCCTCCCCCAGGGCGACGAACAAGGCAGACGAGGCGGTGCACTGGGCGAGTGAGGCGGGCTGGTCCAGTGCCCTGCCCAGGAGCCAGAGAATGAGGGCGATCAGCATCCACCAGACGGTCAGCGAGAAGGCGAGGCGCGGCAGGCGGGGTCTGCCGGTCACCGGGCGACGTTCCTGGCCCGGCGCGGAGCAAGGGCTGCGTAGGTGCAGCCCGCCGAGGCCAGGACGGCCGCGGCGGCCGTAGCCACCTCGATGGTCACAGGCGGTGCCTCGACCGGGCGCGGGATCGTGTTGAGGGGGCGACGGCGTAGAGGCCGAGAAGGGTCCAGCCGCGCGGACGCATGGGGGCGAGCCGGTGCCGCAGCCGGTGCGGTATCCGGCCGCTGACCAGCGCCAGCCCGGTCGGCAGCAGGGTGAGGGAGAAGAAGACGAGACCGGTCCAGTGCCAGGTCATAGGCGCAAGGCTCCTGTGGGTGTGAGGGCGGCGCAGGCCAACTCAGGCGAGCGGCGGCGGCGATCATCCGCGCCGGCGATGGTCGGCTCGGCCGGGACGGAGGCCGTCGTCAGTGCGGTCATGAGCGGTCCCGGTCCCAGTCGCGGTGGACCAGGTGCGCGGTGAGCGCCCCGATGAGCAGGGCCCAGGCCGCAGTAGCGGGGCCTGCCTGCTGCCAACCGAGCACGACTACGGCTGCGGCGGCCACGGCGCGGCGGTCGGTGGCGAAGGCCCACTGTTCGCGGGCGCTGCCCGGGTGCCTGAGCTCACCGACAGCTGTCCTGATCACCAGAGCGGCGGCCACGATCGCGGGTGCCCGCAGAGAGGAGCCGGACACCCCGTCAGACCGGTCCGCACCGGCCGGCGTCGGAGCGGCCCGCTGGTAGACGTCCGGGATGCCGTCGGCGTCCGCGTCGGTGTTCTCCTTCTCGTACAGGCGCCGCTAGAGCCGGTTACGGCGGCGCAGGAGCAGCACGGCAAGCAGGGCGGAGGCCAGCGAGGCGATGAGGACCGCTTTGACGTGCTCGCCCAACGTGGCTTGCGGGAAGGCGAGTTCACCGATGAGCAGGGCAACCGTGAACCCGATCCCTGCCAGGGCGGCAAGGGCCAACACGTCGGCCCAGGCCAGGTCCGGGTTGAGCCGCGCACGGGTGAAGCGGGCCGCGAGATACGTGCCCGCGAAGATCCCCACCGTCTTGCCGAGCACCAGGCCGACGACCACGCCAAGCGGCTCCGGGCTGGAGAACACCTCCCCCAGGGCCCCCGTGGAAACGCTGACACCGGCGGCGAACAACGCAACAACGGGACCGCGATTCCGGCGGACAGAGGGTGCAGCAGGTGCCCAGTGCGCTCGCCAGACGATGCACTCTCGCCCTGCTCACGGGTGATGCGCAGGAGGAGACCCATGGCGACGCCGGCGACGGTCGCGTGGACGCCGCCGTTGTACATCAGCGCCCAAATCGTGATCCCGAGAGGGAGGTACCACCACCAGCCGGTCACCCTCAGCCGCTGGAGCAGGTAGAAAACGATGAGACCGGCGAGGGCCCCCGCCAGCGCGTACGGGTTGAGATCGGCGGTGAAGAAGATGGCGATCACCAGGATGGCACCGAGGTCGTCGACCACGGCAAGGGTGAGCAGGAAGGCGCGCAGCGCCGTGGGCAGGTGGGTGGAGATGACCGCCGCAACGGCGAGGGCGAAGGCGATGTCCGTAGCCTTCCCCACCGCCCACCCGTCCATGCTGCCGCCGCCGAAGCCGGCGGTGGCGGCGTAAAGCGCGGCGGGGACCGCCATGCCACACAGGGCTGCGATGACAGGCAGTACGGCTGTTGCTGGGTTGCGCAGCTCGCCGACCACGAGTTCGCGTTTCAGCTCGATGCCCGCGAAAAGGAAGAACACGGTCAGCAGTCCGTCCGCGGTCCAGTGGCCGACAGACAGGTCCAGCCCGAGGGCCGGGAGACCGAAGTGGAAGTCGCGTATCTGTTCGTAGGCAGCGCCGAAGGGGCTGTTGGCCCACACCAGGGCCACAACCGCAGCGGCCAGCAGGATCGATCAGCCCGCCCACCGTCTCCGTCCGCAGAGCGCGGGCGACGGCCTGCCGCTCCGGGAGCGGGGGCAGGCCGAGGAACAGCGAACGGGACTGCGGGGCATCGGTCATGACGGTCGACCCTCCGGGCATCGGTGACGAAGGGCCCACGGCCCCTTTCCTCGCCGACCAGACTTCCCGGCACACCCCGCGCCACTTGACGCGTTCTTTACACTCTATCCGTTGCCGAGGCCCGTACACCCCAGCGGGAAGGGGAACCGGTCATCCTTGGCCCCCTCACCCTCGATCATCAGCACCGTGATGAGGTTCGCGCGCCGTCTGGGACTGTCGGCAGGCCGCGTGCAGCAGCACGTGGGCGCAGGAGACGCCGGCCTTTGGTCCACTGCCAGGCACTTCTGCCCGAGCAGTGACGATCGCTGGAAGCGGACCGCATCTGTCCGGCCACCTAGGATGAAACCCACAGGTCAAACCTGGGCGCTCGTCAGGGCGACCCCCGCACGCGAGCCACAAGAACATCGCTCACGCCGACAGAAGGGGGACAGCCATGGGCGCTCCACGCCTCAGCAGTACGCCATTGCCGGGAATCGGGGTCCGCTACGACCTCACGACGCGGGAGAACCGCCGCCTGTCCGTGGTCGCGCACCGCGACGGACAGCGCACGATCAGCGTGTACCGCAAGGACGACCCGGACGCCTGTGCCCTCTCTGCCCGGCTGACCGCGTAGGAGGCTGCCACCCTCATCGACGCGCTGATGCCCGCCCACCACACCCCGAACCTGCTGTCCACCACGGACTTGGGGCTCGTGGCCGAGCGCATCGAGTTGTCGGCCACATCGCACTGGAACGGGCGCCCGCTGGGCGAGACCCGGATGCGTACCGAGACCGGGGTCTCCATCGTGGCCGTGCTGCGCCGGGCCGAGGCGATCCCCTCCCCCACACCCGGCTCCCGGCTCGCCGGCGGTGACACCCTCATCCTCATCGGCACCCGCGAGGGCGTGGAGGCGGCCGCCGCGATACTCGGGCGGGAGTGACCCATCATGCACTCCTCCGCTGTCTTCCTGATCGAGTTCGGCTGCATCATCCTGGGCCTGGGGCTGCTCGGCCGGTTCGCCGGGCGTCGTGGTCCGCAACGGCTACCACCAGCCCCGGGAGGTCACCACCGCGGCCGGGGCAGTGGAGGTGAAGGCCCCGCGGTGAACGACAAGCGCGTCGACGAAGCCACCGGCGAGCGCAAGCGGTTCCCCTCCGCGATCCTGCCGCCGTGGTGCCGTAAGTCCCCGAAGATCAGCGAGGTGCTGCCGCTGCTCTATCTGCACGGTCTGTCCTCCGGCGACTTCGTGCCTGCCCTGGAGCAGTTCCTCGGCAGCTCGGCCGGTCTCTCGCCCGCCACGGTCACCCGGCTCACGCAGCAGTGGGCCGACGGCATTCACCTCAACGTCCGCCTAGAGGAGGCCAAGGCGTGCGTCCTGGTGCTCACCGGGGTCCGCGCCGACGGCTCCAGGGAACTGGTCGCGCTTAAAGACGGCTACCGCGAGCCGGGCAAGTCGTGGGGCCGACTTGATGCGCGACTGCAGCCCGCCGGGGCATGCGTGCTCCCGTGCTCGCGGTCGGGGACGGAGCCTTGGGCTTCTGGAAGGCCCTGGCCGAGGTGTTCCCCGAAAACCGCGAGCAAGGGTGCTGGGTTCACAAAACGGCCAACGTGCTCGACGCCATGCCGAAGTCCGCGCAGCCGGGAGCGAAGAGGGCCATCCAGGACATCTACAACGCCGAGGACAAGCAGCACGCCCAGGCGGCGATCAGGACGTTCTCGCAGCTCTACGGGGTGAAGTTCCCCAAGGCCGTCAAGAAGATCACCGCCGGCGAGGCCGAACTGCTGGCGTTCTTCGACTTCCCCGCCGAGCACTGGATCCACCTGCGGACGACGAACCCGATCCAGTCGACCTTCGCAACCGTCCGACTGCGCACCAAAGTCACCCGCGGCGCCGGCTCCCGCACCGATGCCCTCGCGATGGTCTTCAAGCTCGTAGAGTCCGCCCAGCAGCGGTGGCGGGCCGTGAACGCACCCCACCTCGTCGCACTCGTCCGCGCTGGAGCCCGCTTCGAACGCGGCCAGCTCGTAGAGCGACCCGAGCTCAGCGCGGCCTGAGCCACCTCAACTGACCCATAGAAATTGACAATTACTCCGTGCCGGTGCCGCAGGATGCATACTGCACATGCTGTGCGCACCAGGGGGCGAAGATGAATGGTCTGGAAGTCGGCATTGTCGGGCTCGGTGACGAATCGGCGGCTCTCCGGCTGGAGGCGCACCGGACCGAGTTGATCGGCTACTGCTATCGAATGCTGGGTTCGGTCTTCGATGCGGAAGATGCCGTACAGGAGACCATGGTCCGGGCGTGGCGCGGCCTCGACCGGTTCGAGGAACGGTCGTCACTACGGTCGTGGATCTACCGCATCGCCACCAACGTCTGCCTCGACACACTCGCCGCCGGTAAGCGCCGGGCTCGCCCGATGGACCTCTCCGCCCCGACCAGCGGTGCCGCCTCACCAGGCC
Organism: Streptomyces sp. NPDC019531; assembly: GCF_044903305.1. Lineage (NCBI taxonomy): Bacteria > Bacillati > Actinomycetota > Actinomycetes > Kitasatosporales > Streptomycetaceae > Streptomyces > Streptomyces sp. NPDC019531. The sequence goes on from NZ_JBJDQL010000011.1 coordinate 10,675, forward strand.
CTCCACTGGACGCCAGCCTGTGGATTGAACCGTGCCCGGCTGCTCTGGCCCACACGCCGGCCAACCCCGCAGAGGCAGCCGAAGCAGGCGAATCCGTGCGCCTGGCATTCATCGCCGCACTGCAGCACCTGCCGTCCAAGCAGCGCGCGACCCTCCTCCTACGGGAAGTCCTGGGCTTCTCGGCACGCGAAGTCGCAGACCTGCACGGCTGCACCGTCGCCTCAGTCAACAGCGCGCTCCAGCGCGCCCGCGCCACACTGGCCGCCCGGCGCGAGGCGGCCGGCGACACGGCGGTACAGTCGCCCGACGCCGTTCAGCGGGCACTGGCGAAGCGGTATGCCGCGGCCTTCTCCAGCTTCGACATGGAGGAGCTGAACATGCTGCTGCACGTGGACGCCACCATGTCCCTGCCGCCGTACGCCCTGTGGATGCGAGGCGTCACCGACATCCAGGCATGGTTGACCGGACCTGCCGTCGGCTGCCGGGGATCCCGGCTGGTCCCCACCCTGGCGAACGGCTCGCCGGCCTTCGGCCAGTACCGGCCCAGCGTCACCGGAGCGGCATTCGAGCCCTGGGCCCTTCAAGTCGTCGACATCTCCGGAGACCGGATCACCGACATCCATGTCTTCCGGGACACCGAGCAACTGTTCCCGCTCTTCAACCTGCCCCCGCACATCAGCGAGCAGGAGGTGTGACGCAGCACACCTTCATCGACCGATGACTCCGTCCATGCCCCTCGGTCGTACCAGCGACAACACCGAAGCAACACAACGGACAGACAGGATGGCTGACATGACCGCCACCGTGAAGGGCCCTGCCAGCTACTTCCCTTCCATCGAGAAGAAGTACGGTCGCCCGATTGCGGAGTGGAAGGACCTGATCCGCTCCTCGCCTCTGACCAAGCACATGGAGCTCGTGAACTGGCTCAAGGCCGAGCATGGGCTGGGCCACGGTCACGCCAATGCCCTCGTCGCGCACACTCTCGCCGAGCGGTCTGGCAACTGAGCTGCCACGCATGGGAGCTCATGGGGTGGTCCGAGCGCACCCTCGTCAACGACGGGGTGCTGCTCTCATCCCGTGATCTGGGGTGGGTCGGGGCCGCCTCTCGTCCTGTTGCACGGACCGCGCAGGGGTGACGGCACAGCACCAGGGACAGGCCCTGCTCCACCGCGTCGATTCCTCAGGCAGCCTCACCGACACCGACCCCGCCGCGCTCGACGACTGGCTGCAGGACGCCTCCGGAGCCTCGTGATCCACAGAATTTGACAATTACTCCCCAGGCCGTCGACCTAGTGCTGTGACCGGGAAGGTTCGCGGAGTTGGTGGCTAGGGCGGTTGGATGGGCGGTCACGTTCGTTGCGATCGCTGGTGCGAGTGGCCGAGCCTGTCCGTGTGCGCCGACTTACCGACTAGGAAGGGCAGAAGCTGCAGCAGATCGTGCGCCGGGGCAGTACCCGCTCGGTGTGGCAGTTCACCCTGGCCAACTCGAACCATCGCAGCCGCCCCGCGCAGACCCGGGCCCTGCACCGCTACCTGCGCTGGCGCAACACCGATGCCCGCCATCCCGACGTCCTTGCAGCCCAGCGCAGAGAACGCGCCCGCATCCGCAGCGAGAAGGGCATCCGCTGGGGCGGACGCCCCCTCGCACCCGCAGCCTCACACACCGCCTGGCGGCCAGCGACTCAGAAGCCTCGGAAAACGCCGTCGTCGCCGACAGCGTCGGCGAACTCCTCGAAGTCCATGTTCGCCTCCGAGAGGTTGTTCTCGATGCTCCACAACTCGGATGCCACAACGCGGACACACCGCCCACGCTCACCCCGCAGGTCCACTACGAGAAGCGGCAGTTCAGTCGAGGCGACAGCTACAGAGTCCGCAAGGAAAAGAAGTGGATGCCGATAATCCGCAGGGAGGAGGTCGAGGGCCGGCTCGGGCGTCAAGCCTTCGTATCTCCGGTCATCGACGAGTGCGACGTTGGCCAAGAAGCCGTCCCTGCTGGGCAGGCACAGCGCCGCGCGCAGAGCGTACCAAGCGTCGTCTGCCGAGAAGTCAGTGTGCACAACGAGGGCTTCCAAAGTGCACGGGAGCTGATGCATGCGCGGACAGTACCGCCAACCCGGTGAACCAATCCGGTCATAGCACTAGCGGCCCGTGCGGATGTGCGATGCCCTCCGCAGCCGGCACAGGGGGCGGCAGTAACGAGGGCGACGCTTCGGATGGTCAACACGCCTGCGAGGTAGGCACGTGATGTCATCCGGTACGGCCGCGTGAGGGTTCCATAGGACTCTTTGCCTCCGTGTCCACGCCTGCCAAGAAGTCAACGGCACTCGTGGATCCGTTGCCTGCCGTACGCGGCGAACCCCGTCACTCCGCCGCCAGAGTCTCTTACGAGAGTCTGACGCAACCGCCGTTCCAGATCGGCACACCGCTCCCACTGTCCACTCTGGTGCTGTCCACAGCCATGGACGGCATCGCCCAGACGCAGAGGAACGGGACGTGAACATGCACAGCAGCCGCAGGGACCACCGCCGCACGAGCCAGCCCGCCGGAACACGCGGCGGTCACAGGGCGAAGCCCAGGACACAGCGCATCATGATCGGCGGCGGGGCCCTGGCCATCGCCGGGGCCGCCACGGTGGCCGTGTCCCTGGCCTCGGCGAGCCAGTACTCCGGGAGCACGGCCGGGGCCGACCACGCCGTCTTCGTCCAGGGCAACGAGCTGGACGGCAACACCATCCATGTGTTCGCGCGGGACGACAACGGCAAGCTGAGTCCCTCGGGGACCTTCGCGACCGGCGGCCAGGGCGGTGACCAGGTCGACGCGCCCACTGACTCGCTCGCCTCCCAGGGCTCACTCGTCTACGACGACGCTTCAGGCATGCTGCTGGCCGTCAATGCCGGCAGCGGCACGGTGACCTCCTTCCGCGTCGAGGGACAACAACTGAAGGACCGGCGGGTCGTGGACTCCGGCGGCGAGTTCCCGGCAAGCATCGCGGTGCATGGCACGGTCGCGTACGTCATGAACGCGGGCGGCGAGGGCAGCGTCCAGGGCTTCAAGATCACCAGCAAGGGGCTCAAGCCGTTGCACGGGTCCCACCGGTCCCTGGGGCTGGACAACGAGGACATCCCGCTGTTCTCCAGTTCGCCCGGCGAGGTCGAGTTCACCCCGGACGGCCGCAACCTGGTGGTCACCACCAAGTCCGCCAACACCGTCGAGGTCTTCCCGATGAAGCCGGACGGCCTCCCGGCCGTCGCCGAACCCGTCGTCAACAAGTCGGCCGGCGGCGTCCCGTTCGCGATCAGCTTCGACAGGACCGGGAAGCGGATGCTGGTCGCCGAGGCCGAGAATTCCACGGTCACCACGTACCAGGTGAAGCGCGACGGCAAACTCAAGGTGCTGCAACCGCCCTTGGCCAGCGGCCAGGAGGTCCTGTGCTGGTTGGAGCGCGCGGGCGACTACTTCTACGGCGGCAACACCGGCAACTCCACCGTCACCGGCTACCGCATGGACAAGCGAGGCAAGCTGGCTCTGACCAACGAGGTGGGTATCGCCACCCCGCCCTCGGCCAACTCGCAGGGCGTGATCGACCTCGCCGTGAGCGAGGACGAGAAATTCCTCTACGTCCAGAACGCCGTGTCCGGCACCGTCGACGGCTTCCGCGTCGAGGCGAACGGCTCCCTCACCAAGGTCACGACGGCCGAGGGCCTTCCCGCCTTCGACGAGTCCGGCATGGAGGGCATCACCGCCGTCTGACACGGACACGACCATCACGGAGAGCCCTTTGAGGGACAGAAAACGTCCGCGGATGAAGATCCAGGACCGGTATTGCCAGGGCTTGAGCGCGTCCTGGTGCAGCCAGCCAACGGCGCACCGTGGATGCGGATATGGCGTCGGTGATCCCGCGCGCGGTCAGCTCGGCAGCCAGCTCCGGGCACGACCAGCGCGACAGAGGCGTGCTGCTTTCGACGGGTAACTGGCAGGCCAGCGCCTTTGCCTCAGCGACCTGCACCGGCGTGAAGCGCGGTGGCCGCCCTGCGCGTTTGCGGTCGGCCGGGGCCGGCAGTCGGCCCGCGGCGAACCGGCCACGCCAAGTCCGCACGGTGTCCACATGGAGACGGGTCTCGACAGCTATCCGGGCGTTGCTGCGGCCGCGCGCCGCCAACAGCACGACCGTGGCACGTTGTCGAGCCTGATGGGGAGTTTTGTGGCCGTAGGCCATCTTCTTCAGCCGATGGCGCTCCGCGGCACTCAGTACCACCGGCACGGCGAGGCACACAGGCATCGAAGGCGGGCTGCCGATCCTTCCGGGGTGCACACGAGCGGGCGAGGCCGCGCCCGTGTCGTGGCGGGCCGGCGGCCTGGCGGCTTTTGATGCACCTGTCGCGGTGGGCCATCGAAGGGTTGACCGTGGGCGCTGTCGCTTCGCGCCCCCCTTTCAGCGCAGCGACACGGCGAATTCGCAGTCCGGCCCAGCTCCCCGGTTGGCAGTCGGGATCAATACGCTGCGCACGCCCCGGACGGCTGGCGCTGCTGCTCCGAAGCCCGGGCGAACAGGGCCTCGATGGCGATCTCAACTTGGGTCCCGGTTTCCCACCGTCCGGGCGCCTCCTGGCGGGCGAATGCCTGCTGGTGCGCGGACTCGGTGCGGAGCGTGAGGTCGGGGAACCTGGCCGCGATCTCGTCCGCCTGGTCGTCAGGGACGGGCCAGCAACACTCGACCGGGCCGTCGCTGTCCCCGCTCACCTCTCCGTGATAGATCGTGAACGGCGCGTCGGCACTACTGAGAACTACGTCGCTGGAGCCGGGCTCGCATGAGGCGTTGCCGCTCGGCTTCGGCGTCGGTTACGGGTTCCTCGTGGGGCGCTGGCCTGCTGGGCTGGGCGCGTAGTTGCGCGCCATAGTGGTCGGTCTGCTTGTGGATCTCGTCAGGCTGCGGCTTGTCCGGCCACACGACAAGCAGGTAGCTCTCGACGGGGTCGGCGACGTGGCCGTCAGGCGCGGTGTCACGGCCTCTGGCGTGCACCCGGACGCGGTAGGTGCCAGGCGCGAACGGCGTGAGGGTGGGCAGTTCCGGGGGATTGTCCATCACACACGTGACGCGCATGTCTCCTGTGCGTGTTTCGATGCTGTGGTCGACGACTTCGTCCCAGGCGCCGATATCCGCCCGCTCGGGGGGATACCGGCGCAGCTGGACGCTGACGTTGACCGGGCCGCTGCTAATGCCGGTGCAGATGACGGCGTGTCCGGGGCGGGAGAAGACCAGTCCGTTCGAGGTCTCGAAGCCCGTAGGTACACGCTCGTCGGAGTCCGTGAGCTCGAACGCGTGGTAGTCAACGTGGACCGGGCGGGAAGCCGTCGTGGGCGCTGGCTCAGTCATGCGGCCATGCTATGGATTGTCAGTCGACGATCCAGACGAAGAACGGATCCTGCTCGATGACCCGGTTGTCGTTGTAGAAGACCCGCAGGTCCTGGCTACCGGCGTTGGAGTTCTCCGTCGCGGGGATCATGCAGGCGCTCCAGCCGTTCGGGCCCGTGACGCCCTGAGGAAGTGCGCTGATCTGGCACCAGTCAAACGTGCGGCCGGGGTTGGGCGGCGTCGCGCTGGTGAAGGCGCCCTGCCAGGTCGAGCGGAAGGGATACTCGTCACAGCTGTAGCCGGTCGGTCGCGGGTAGCCGCCGCTGGATGCCTGCGGGCAGGCGGTGTCGCCGTTGCTCTGGCGCAGCGCGGCATCGGTCAGCCGGGTCAGAGGGGTGCCGTTCGGATAGGCGCCGGGCAGCCCGGACGCTTGAGCCCCCGGATGTGGCGTGCGTAGTTCGGGTAGGAGCCGCTGAGGCTGACGACGTTGACCGGCGCGTAGCCCTGGAAGACACAGCCGATCGAGGAGACGCCGGGAGTGGCGTTGTCGCACCGGACGTCCACCGGCGGGGTGGAGCCGGTCAGCGGGGTGGGTGATGCCGAGCTGAGCACCCGACAGCATGAACGAGAGCCGCTCCAGCACCTTCAGCGCGCGAGCGCCCCCAGCCCCCTGGACGACCTCGCAGCCGAACTCGCACGCCCCACCCCGCCTCTGCCTCGTGCATCGGAACGGAGTGATGCCGACTCGCACGGGCACTCGTATCCCATCAACGGCTGAGAGGTGAGAGGCCGCTCATGGAGATTTCAGGCGTCATCAGCGCGATCGTCATCGGCATCGTGATCGGTGTTCTCGGCCGACTCGTCGTCCCCGGCCGCCAGCACATCGGCATCCTGTGGACGATCGTCGTCGGTATCATCGCCGCGTTCATCGGAACCGGCGTCGCATCGGGACTTGGGGTCGCCGACACCAAGGGCGTCGACTGGATCGAGTGGGTCATCCAGATAGCCCTCGCCGCCGTCGGCGTTGCCGCCCTGCAGAAGGTGAAGCTGCGCCGCTGACCAGGTGTCTGTCAAGCCACACCAACCTCTGTCCTCACTGTGGCGGACGACGCCCGCTCCGGCGACGATGAACTGTGCTCCAACCCGTCGTACGGATAGGGGCATCCGGCGAGTGCGTGGCTCCCATCACTCTGTGCGACGTGGACAACGACGCAAGATCTGCCCCTGGGCGGGCTCTTCCCTTTATCTGCTTTATCCGCTCTATTCCGTGCGCAGGGCGGTGGCGGTGCGTGTCTTGGCCGCCCAGCCGGCCGGCAGCAGTGCGCCCAGGACCGCGATGAGCAGGCCGCCGAGGCCGAGCAGGGCGAGTTGGGGCGCGTGGTAGACGGCGAGGACGGAGCCCGGCAGGTTCAGTCCGGCACTGTGGCCCATGGCGGGGACGACCCAGCCGTGGAGGACCGCACCGAGCGCTACGCCGAGCGCGCCGCCTGCGAGTCCGGTCACGACGACCGAGGTGATGACCATGGTGATGGTCTGCCGTGGGGTCATGCCGAGGGCTTTGTGGATGCCGAGGTCGCGGACGCGTTCATGGGTGTCGAGGACGACGCCGTTGAGGACGCCCAGGGCGGCGACAGCGACGAGCATGAGGGTGAGGATCGCGGTCAGGGTGTTGATGATGACGACCTGGTCGCTGCCGTTGCCGGCCCGGCCGGTCTCGGCGGTGACGCCCAGGGGCCGCAGCTCGGCGTTCAGACGGTCGACGTACGCCGGTACGTCCGTGCCGGACTGCACCGCGATGTGGTGGCTTGCCACCGCCAGGTCCGGCTCCGCGTCCTTCAGGGTCGCCAGGTCGGTGAAGACCTCCATGCCCTGGTGGTGAGTGTCGAGGACCTCTCCGACGATCCGGACCGCGACCGCCGTGCCGTGGTCGTTCAACTTGAGGGTGTCCCCGACTCGGGTGCCGGTGGCCGTCAGGAACGGCGTCGCCGCCACAGCTTCGCCGGGCTTGGTGAACCAGCGCCCCGAGACCATTTCGTAGCCGCCCCAGGAGGCATCGCCGGAGAACGCGTCGACGTGGGTGGAACCGGACACCCCGGAGACGGTCGCCTGGGTCGTGGCGATGGCGTAGTACGCCTCGGTTCCCGGCTGGGCGTTGATCACCTCGGCGATCGCGGTGGCCTCGGCCTTGGTCGGCGGTTCGGCGCTCGGGGTGGGTGCGGCCGCCGGTCCCGCGACCCCGATGGTGACGTCGGCGGCATTGTGTTCCCGGGCGGTCATCACCTCGGCCAGCGACGAACCGAGACCGACGGCGAAGGTGACCGCCACGGTGCCGAACACGATCGCCGCGCACATGGTCGCCGTACGGGCGGGACGGGCGAAGGGCCGGGCGAAGCCGAGGCCGACCGGCCGGGGAAGAGGGAGCCGGGCACTCAGCCGCACTGCCCATCGACCGCGGCCGGCAGCGGGGGTGCGTCCGACGGCGAGCGCGTCGACGGTACGCAGCCGGCCGGCCCGCCACGAGGCCGCCCAGGCGGTTGCCGCCACGAGCCCCAGAGCCCCGGCGATCACAGCGCCGTCGACCCACGGGGCGACGGTCAGGCCGCTCGTGCCGTAGGCGTCCTCAGTCTCCGACAGCACCGGGACGGCGAGGAGGTTGCCCGCGACGACGCCGAGCGCGATACCGACTCCCGCGGGGACCAATGCCTGGCCCACATACGCCCGGACGACTTGGGCCGGGGTGAAGCCGACGGCCTTGAGGATGCCGATACGCCGCAGCCCCGCGCCGACCGTGCTGGCGACCACGTTGCCGACGATGAGCACCGACATGACCAGGCCCAGGACACCGAACGCCATGAGGAAGGGGACGAACAGCGCGGTCCCCCGGTCGGCGGCCTTCTTGACCGTGAGCCAGGACTGCGCCCCGGTCACCGCCCCGGGGGAGACGGCTGCCGTCACGGCGCGGCGGCCCTGCGCGATCTGCGCAGGGGTGTCCGCCGATGCCAAGCGGTAGAGCATCTGGTACCCACCGGCTTCGCCACCCGGCGTGAGCGAGGCGATCTGGGAAGGAGCCACCCAGGCGTCGGCCGTCCGGCTGGCCGAGCGGGCCTTGCCGACCACCTTCAGCGTCGGATCGCCGGGGAGATCGGGGAACGTGAGCCGCAGGCCCAGGGGAGCGAAGAGCGGCGCGTCGTCGGACAGCACGATCTCACCGGGCCCGGTGGGCCACCGGCCCTCCGTCACCTCGACATCGTCGACCGCGCCCCCCGCCCCGGGACGGCCCGCTACCGTCATCGCGACCGTCATCGGCGTCAGGTCCCCGTCCGAGGTGGTGCTCGACGTGACCGACACGGTCGGGAACGGGCCGGACGCCGCGCTGACCCCGGCAGTGTCGCCGGTGGCACGGAGCTGGGCGGTCGTCGCCTTGTCGGCGTCGAACTGCACCGACAGGTGTGCCCCGTGCTGCCGGGCGAAAGCGTCGTCGAACGGTGCGCCGGAGGCCACCAGAAGGGAACCGCCGAGGACGGACGCGGTCACCGCCATCATCATGGCCAGGCCGATCACTACGGTCTGCACCCGTCGGCGTCCCACCCCCGAGCGCACCACCCTGCTGAGGTCGCTCATCGGGCCGCCTCGACCGCGAAGTCCCCAGTGGCCCGGTCGGCCGCGATCCGGCCGTCGACGAGCTGAACGGTCCGGGTCGTACAGGACCGGGCCAAGGCCAGGTCGTGGGTGACCACCACGATGGTCTGGCCGTCGGCATGGAGCTCGGTGAGCAGCCGGCTGACGTCCTCGCCGGAGGCCGAGTCCAGAGCGCCGGTCGGTTCGTCGGCCAGCAGCAACCGTGGACGGTTCATCAAAGCCCTGGCCACCGCGACACGCTGCCGCTCACCACCGGACAACCGACCCGGGTAGGCACGGGCATGCCGCTCCACGCCGAGGTTCTCAAGGAGTTCCGCCGCGCGCCGATGCGCCTCGCCGCGCGCCATGCCGGCCAGTTGGGCCGGCAAGACGACGTTGTCGGCGACGGTCAGGTCGTCGAGCAGGTTGAAGAACTGGAAGACCATGCCGATCCTGGACCGCCGGTAGCGTGCCGCGGCGGCCTCGCCCAACCGGTCCACCCGTACGCCGTCCACCGTGACGGTCCCCGCGTCCGGCCGGTCGAGGCCCGCGATCAGGTTGAGCAGCGTGGACTTGCCGCTGCCGGACGGCCCGAGGACCGCGACGGCCTCACCGGGCCGCACGGTCAGCGACACGTCGTGCAGCGCGGGCGGCCCCTCGGCCGAACTGTCGTATCTACGGCTGACGTCACGCAGCTCGATCACCGGTGTGGTCATGGCGTTCCCCCTCGGGTCTCTGCATTCCGGCCCTCTGGCCCCGTCGGACGCTAGGCGCGCGTCCCCTGGTCCCGCGTCATCGGACCGCGGCATTTCCCGTACACCATGGGGACGAGGCAGCCCGGCGTCATCCCTGAGATGTAGGCGAGGGGCGTACCCCCGGTGATCGCTGAGACGGATGTGGCGGCCCTGGACGGTCAGCGAGAATGACCCGGTGATGAGCGCGTCAGTGGCGGACCGGCTACGAGACCTCGTCGGACCGCTGAGGCGCCCGACCGGTCCCCTGCCGCGCCCCACGCGCCGCAGTCTGGTCTTCGACGTCCTGCTGACCCTGGTCCTCGGCATCGTCTTGCTGCAGTGGGCGGTGAACCAGGGGGCCCGCCTGCTGCGCGAAGCCCCCGACGGTGTCGGCCCGCTCGTGCTCGGCACGGATACGACCACCGTGATCGCCGCGGCGGCGCTCGCCGTCATGGGTTGTGCGCCCCTGGTATTGCGCCGCAGGTATCCGCTCGCCGTGCTGTGGATCGTGACCAGCGCCGCCGCGCTGACGCCCGACAATGCGCAGCGGATCACGTTCTACGCCGTTGTCATCGCCGCCTACAGCGCTGCGGCCTACGGCCCGTACCGGGTGGCCACGCTGGCGAGCCTGGCGGTGACCGTGCTCACCGTCGGCAGGGATACGGGCTACGTCCGGTCGGCGCCGATGCCGGTGCCGCCCATCGTCCCCACGCAGTACGTCCCGCTGCTGATCCTGGTTCCGCTGGTCGTGGCGGCCAACGGGCTGCGCACCTGGAAGCTGCGTACCGCCGAGAGCCAGGCACAGATGTCCGCTCTGGAACGCGAGCAAGCCGAGGAACTGCGCCGCGCGGCCGAACAGGAACGTGCCCGCATCGCCCGCGAACTGCACGACGTGGTGACGCACAACGTCAGCGTGATGGTCATTCAGGCCGGCGCCGCCCGCAAGATCATGAACGCTGACAGCGAGCAGGCCGGCGAAGCCCTGCTCGCGGTCGAGGCCGGCGGCCGCGCGGCCCTGGCCGAACTGCGCCACGCCATGGGGCTGCTCACCATGAACACCGAAGCCGATGGCACCGACCCGGCCACCACCGCCGACCTCGCGCCGCAACCGGGCCTCGGCCAGCTGGATTCCCTGGTCGCACGCGTGCGGCGCTCCGGCGTCCCGGTCACGTTGGCCATCACCGGCACCCCGCGCGACGTGCCGTCGGGAATCGGGCTGGCCGCCTACCGCGTCGTGCAGGAAGCGTTGACCAACACGGTGAAACACGCGACCGGTGCGAGTGCGGCGGTGACCGTCGAACACAGCGAAGCCCAGCTCCGGGTGGAGGTCACCGACACCGGAGGCAACCCGTCCGCGACCGCCGCCACCGGGAACGGCCGTGGCCTGCTCGGCCTGCGCGAGCGCCTGGCCGTCTACGGTGGCACTCTGCACGCCGGACGACGCCTCACCGGCGGCTACCGCGTCACTGCCCTGATCCCCTTGGAGACACCGTGACCGGCACCTCGACCGACGGCCCGCTGCGCGTGGTGGTCGCCGACGACCAGGCACTCGTCCGCACGGGCTTCCGGATGATCCTCACCGCCGACGGCATCGACGTGGTCGCCGAGGTCAACAACGGCGAGGAAGCCGTCGCCGCCGTCCGCCGCACCCGGCCCGACGTCGTCCTGATGGACATCCGCATGCCGGAGATGGACGGCTTGGAGGCCACCCGCCGCATCCTCACCGGCGCCCCGGGCGAACCCCGCGTGATCATCCTGACCACCTTCGACCTCGACCACTTCGTCTACGCGGCCCTGTCCGCCGGCGCCAGCGGCTTCCTCCTCAAGGACGTCACCCCCGAACACCTGGTCGCCGCCGTACGCATGGTCCGCTCCGGCGACGCACTCCTGGCGCCCGCCATCACCCACCGCCTCGTGGAGCGGTTCGCCCACCGGGACAGCGACACCGCCGCACTTCACCGCGACCTTGCCTCCCTCACTCCCCGCGAACTCGAGGTCCTGGGTCTGTTGGCCCGAGGTCTCAGCAACGCCGAACTCGCCGGCCGCCTCCACCTGGCCGAGACGACCGTCAAAACACACGTCACCCGCATCCTCGCCAAACTCGGCCTCCGCGACCGCGTCCAAGCGGTCATCGTCGCCTACGAAACCGGACTGGTCAGTGTTGGCGGACACGTGGCGGCTCAGCGGTCCGCCGAGCAGACATAGCGGTTCGGTGCCTGGCGGACGGCCCAGCCCAGCCGCGCAGTCCACGCGTCGCCGCCGTCGCAGCTCACGACCTCGCCTGCTTCCTTCGATACCCGATACCTCCTCTCCCGCGCCGTTGGAGCCGGCAAGAGGGCCCGGACCCGGGGAAGACACCCTGGCGACGAGGTCGACCGGGATGTGTGAGGGTGGGGCGGTGCCGTCCGGGCGGTGACGGCGGGCTGAGCTGAGCGGCGTAAGAACGGGGAGCTGTCGTGAGCCAGGTGCTCTATAGCGAGCGGTCATGGAATCCGCTGGCGCGGACTGTGGAGTTGACCGAGGACGGGCTGCGGGTGGGCGGCAGGACAATGCCGCTGAGCGAGCTGAACCTCGGTGCCATGGCCGAGGCGTTCCAGCGCGAGTGCTGGCTCGGCGGCGGCGGGACCGAGCGGCCGCTGCAGCGTGTGACGGAGGGGACCGGCGTCGTCCCCGTGACCCGCGCCACCGGCACCACCAGGCCGGTGAGGGTGCGGCAGGCCGCGCAGTTCGCCAGCGAGCTGGGCGAGTTGGCGGTACGACAGTGCGGCGGGCCCCAGCAGGTGGCCGCCCTGGCCGCCCGAGCCCAGGCCGAGGATGTACCGCTGTGGATCGCGCGGCGGCACGCGCCGGGGCCCGCCGGTCCCGTCACCGTCGCCGTCGACCGGCGTCTGGTGCGCGTGGACGTGTGGGGGCCGCACGCTCCCATCGTACGGATCCGGGCGCCGCGCGGCTTCTCCCCCGATGGTGCCGAACCGTCCAAGGGCCTGCGTCTGACCGTCGGTGACGTTCCGGCAGGGCTCAGCCTCAAGAAGAAGCTGCGCAAGTCCAAGAGTTCCCTGGAGGTGCGGCTGCCCGAGCGGCACTGGGTACTGCGACGGGAGAACGCGATCAGTTCGTGGCTGCTGTGCGGTGAGCGGCGGGTCGCCCTGCTGACGCGACCCCCACGCCGACCGGCGCGCGCGCCGGGCACGGTGCTTCTGCCGCTGGCCGACGTGCGGTACGAGAGCACCGACCCGCTGGATGCCGTCATGGCGCACGTCTTCGCCGTCGCGTTCGGGCTCGGGGACGCGACAGGCTGGGCAAGGTTCGGCTCGGAGCGGCGCCCGGCGGTGGTCGGAGGTGAGCCGATCGCCACCGACGCGGAGTGGGACCGCCCCTGGTTCAGCAACCTCGGGAGCGGCAGCGACGACAACGAACCTGGTGGCGGCGACGGCTGGGGCTCGGACGGCGGCGACGGCGGGGATTCCGGTGGGAGCGACGGCGGTGGGGGCGACTGATCGGCGGGACATCCCCCGCCGACCGGGACATCGCCGCGCGCGGCCCGGACCGCGTGCGGACGCCGCATGGTGAGGGCCCGACCGGGGGTTGGGGACACAGAGGTCCGGCGAAGGGGCGACGGCAGAGGGCTCCTCATCGGCGGACGACGGGAATCGCCCAACCCGGGGCCCTACCTGTCAGGGTGGCGGATGCGCGTGGTCCCCGCCCTGGGCCACCTCGCGGTGCGGATGATCACCAATGGTGTCGTCGACCGCACCGTGCAGAACTGGATCGCCGACGAGCACAGCCGCTCCACGGTGAAGAACACCATCGCCGTCCTGGTCCGCGTCATGGAGCAGGCAGTCCGCGACGGAATCATCAAGGTCAACCCCGCCCGGGTGGCCGGCTGGCAGAAGCTCTACAAGCAGGCCGAGGACGAACTCCTCGACCCACGGGCGCTGGCCCTGCCCGACCGGGAGACCCTCATTGCGCTGGCCGACGCGCTCCTTGCCGCCTCCCACGACCAGTACCGCGGCTGGGGAGACGTGGTCGTCTTCGCCGCGTGCACTGCCGCACGGATCGGCGAGGTCCCAGGCTGCCGCGTCGGGGACATCGACACCAACCAGTGGATCTGGACCGTACGGCGCCAGACGACACCAGCGCCCGGCGGGCTGACCGACAAGGGCACCAAGGGCAAGCGGGCCCGCAAGGTTCCCATCGTCGAGGAGATCCGTGCCCTCGTCGCTCGGCGTGTTCTGTCCGCCGGCCCGAATCCCGATGCCCGCCTGTTCACCGGCCCGCGCGGCGGACGCATCTCCACCGCCGTCCTGCGTGACGCCACGCACTGGGACGACGTGGTCACCAAGCACGGCTACGAACACCCGCGCCGCCACGACCTCCGGCACACCGGCCTGACCTGGTTCGCCGACGCCGGAGTCCAGGTACACGTCCTCCGCAAGATCACCGGCCACGGCTCCCTGACCACCACTCAGCGCTACCTGCACCCCGACGTACACAAGATCACGGCCGCCGGGGCGGCGCTCTCCGCACACCTCAGCGTGCTCCGCGCACCTCGCTCGCTGCCGAGCCCGATCGTCGTGACCCACTGACCCCGGTCAAGGGCGCCGGTCCCCAACCGGTCCCCAAGAATGATCAAGGGCCGGTTCCGGACACCTCCGAAACCGGCCCTCACCAGCGACCGTCTCCAGTCGGGACGACAGGATTTGAACCTGCGACCCCTTGACCCCCAGTCAAGTGCGCTACCAAGCTGCGCCACGTCCCGGTGCGCTGTCCCGCGGTGGATCACGGGAATGCGCGTACAGAACTTTACCCCACCTCGGAGGCCTGACCGAAGCGGGCGCCGGGCGCGGGACAATCGACGTATGGCCACTACATCCTCAGGACGGCAGGACGCGCGGGACCGGGACGGCGAGGGTCGGGCACGCAACGCCCGGCCGCGGGACGGGCTCGGGCGGCCGCTGCCGTACGGCGCGGACGGTGTCGCCCGGCAGCCGGAGGGCGTGCTGCGCACCCCTGAGGACACCGTGGCCGAGGCGCAGGAACTGCTGGACGCGGGGCGCCCCTTCCATGCGCACGAGGTCTTCGAGGACGCCTGGAAGTCGGGCCCCGACGAGGAGCGTGCCCTGTGGCGGGGGCTGGCGCAGCTCGCCGTGGGGCTGACCCACGCGGCCCGGGGAAACGTCACGGGCGGGGCGAGGCTGCTGCGGCGCGGCGCCGTGGGCGTGGCGGAGTGGGCGGCGCAGCTCGGGCAGTGGTCGCCGTACGGGATGGATCTCGCGGATCTGGCGGACTGGGCGCGACGGCTCGCGGATGTCGTGGAGGAGACCGGCGCGAGTGTCGACGCGGCGGCGCGGGCGCCCCGGCTGCGCGGCCGGAGCCGGGGCGCACTGTAGACACACCGCACGAGCCACTGTCCGCAGGCACCCGCGCGGACCGTCCCCACATGCACGGATGGCCCAGCGATGTGATCGTGCCCTTGTGACAGTCGCCGAGGAATCCGGACCGTCCTCCTGTGGACCGTGCCAGTGGCCGCCCTGGGTTTCGTCGGGGCCCCTGCTCCTCAAGCAGGTCCAGCTGCGCGACAGCGCGCGGGCCGGTTCGACCGACACGGGCGAGGGGTTCGCCTCACCGTCCGGTGCGGACTCGCAGCGGGTGCTGGAGACCACCGTCGGGAAGATCATCGGCAGTACGGACCTGGACACCGCGCGCCGGATCATGGCGGGCTCCGACACCCGGCTCGACCTCGCCGGGGCCTGGGCCGTGATGTGGGTGGAGCTGCACACGCGGATGGTTGGGGGCGCCGGCCTCGGCATGATCGCCGCGCGCCGCCATCTGCCGCCCGAGGTGCTGCTGCCGGTCTTCGACCGGACGGTCGAGGAGGGCCGTCCGACCGGCGCCGGCAGTCTCCTCTCGCACACGCAGGCGGGTGCGCACGAGGCCCGGCTCATCGGCACGGCGTGGGGCGCTTGGCCGGCGGACCGGGTGCAGCAGGACATCGGCCGCCCCTCGGGCACGGACCTGCGGGCCACGGTGGACACGATCGCGAAACGGCTCCTCGTGGAGGACCTCAACAGCGGACTGCCGCAGCGCGCGCGGGAGTCGGCAGACAGTACGACGTCATGAGCTCCGCGGCTCCAGGCGGTCGTCGTCCGGGTATGGCATCCGTGCGCGCGGTCCTGATCGACATCGACGGCGTCCTCACCGTCTCGTGGGAGCCGCTGCCGGGGACGGTGGCGGCACTGCGGGAGCTCCGGGAAGCCGGACTCGGCGTCGCCCTGGTGACCAACACGACCTCACGGACACGTGCGTCGATCGCCTCGGCCTTGGCACGGGCAGGGTTTCCCGTGTCGGCGCAGGACATCCTCACCGCGCCCGCGGCCACCGCCGCGTATCTGGCCGACCGCTGGCCCGGCGCCCGCTGCACGCTGTTGAACAGCGGGGACATCGCCGAGGACCTCGCGGGCGTCACGCTGGTCGGCGCCGAGGCCGAGGGGGTCGACGTCGTGCTCCTCGGGGGCGCCGGGCCCGAGTTCGGCTACGCGGAGCTCAACCGTGTCTTCGGGCACCTCCAGCGCGGGGCCCGGCTGGTGGCGATGCACCGCAACCTGTACTGGCGTACCGACGACGGTCTCCAGCTCGACGCCGGGGCTTTCCTGGCCGGCCTGGAGAAGGCGGCCCGGACCGAGGCCGAGGTCACCGGCAAGCCGTCGCCCGCGTTCTTCGAGGCGGCGCTCTCCCCGCTCGGGGTCGGGGCGGGCGAGGCGCTGATGGTCGGGGACGACATCGAGTCGGACGTGCTGGCCGCGCAGCGCGCCGGGCTCACCGGGGTGCTCGTGAAGACGGGCAAGTACCTGCCGCAGACCCATCGGGCGGCCAGTGGTACACCCCATCACGTGATCGGGTCCTTCGCGGACCTGCCGGGGCTGCTGCGATCAGCGCAGTAGGAGCTGCAGACCGCCCACCACCGTCGCCGCGATCACCAGTTGCTCGAAGAGTCGCTGGTTGATCCGGTTCACAGCCCATTTGCCGAAAAGCGCGCCGGGCACGACGAACGCCACGAGGGCGAGGTCGAGGAGCAGCGAGTGGCCGCCGATCAGGCCGAGGCCGACGCTGAAAGGCACCTTGGAGACGTTGACGATCAGGAAGAAGAAGGCCGAGGTGCCGAGGAAGCCGAGTTTGCGGAAGCCCGCCGACAGCAGGTACATCGACATCACCGGGCCGCCGGCGTTGGCGACCATCGTGGTGAAGCCGCCGAGGACACCGTAGGAACGGGCTTTGACGCGGCCGGTCCGGGTGGCGACCGAGTCGGGTTCAGCCTCGGCGTCGGCCGTCCGGCGGCGCCACATCGTCACCCCGGCCATCAGCAGCAGGATCACGCCGATGGACGTACGGACGATCCCGTCGTCCGCCCACTGAAGGAACAGCGTGCCGGCGACCACGCCGACGGCGACCGCGGGGAACAGCTTCCACAGCGTGGGCCAGTGGGCGTGCCTCCGGTAGGTGAGCACCGCGAGAACGTCTCCGGCGATCAGGATCGGCAGCAGGGCGCCGGTGGAGGCGCGGGCGGGCAGCACCGCGGCGAAGATCGCGAGGCTGACCGTGTTGGCCCCGCTCACGGCTGTTTTGGAGAAGCCGACGAGCAGGGCCGCGAAGGCGAGCGCGGCGAACTCCCAGCCGGAAATGTTCCAGAGCGTCATCGTGTCCATGCGGGGACCGATGCTAGGTGCAGGTAACCGGCTGGTGTAAGTGCCGTCTCGCCTCTTGGTCCTGTTGGCGGCGGTGCCCTCTTCCGAGGGCGGTCCCGGGCCTTTAATGAGCACTGCCGGTGCTGGACCGCAACGCAGCTGGAGGACACATGGCCGAGCACGTCGTCGAAGGAACCCACGGCCCTCTCACCGTCCGCGAGTGGCCGCATGACCGGCCCCGGTACGTGGCGCTCCTGGTCCATGGGTACGGCGAACACGTCGGCCGGTACGAGGAGCTCGCCGAGGTCCTCGTGGCGCACGGCGCGGCCGTCTTCGGGCCGGACCACCGCGGGCACGGGAAGTCCGGCGGCGAGCGGGTCCTGATCGAGGACTTCGAGGACGTGGTCACCGATGTGCACGCGGTGGCCGACCTGGCCCGGCGCGCCCACCCCGGGGTGCCGCTCGTCGTGGTCGGGCACTCCATGGGCGGTCTGATCGCCGCCCGCTTCGCCCAGCGGTACGGCAGCGAGCTCGCCGCGCTCGTGCTGTCGGGGCCGGTGATCGGCGCGTGGGAGCTGCCGGGGACGCTGCTCGCCCTCGACGAGATCCCCGACACGCCCATCAGCCCGGCCTCGCTCTCCCGCGACCCTGCGGTGGGTGCGGCGTACACGGCGGACCCCCTGGTCTGGCACGGACCCATGAAACGGCCGACGGTGCAGGCGTTCGCGCGCACCCTGGAGACGGTGTCCAAGGGCGGGGACGTCGGCTCGCTCCCGCTGCTGTGGCTGCACGGCGACGACGACCGGCTGGTGCCGCTCTCCGGGAGCCGTATCGGTGTCGAGGAGCTCAGGGGCGAGAGGTTCACCGAGCGGATCTACGCCGGCGCCCGCCATGAGGTGTTCAACGAGACGAACAGGGCGGCGGTCTTCGCGGACGTGACGGGCTTCCTCGACGGCGTGCTCGCCCACTGAGACACCCCTGTTTGCACCAGTACGCCCTGGGCACCCGCGCCCCCATGGAGTGGTTGCGTCGAGCAGCCTGCGTGGGAGAGGACCCCGAGCTGTTCTTCCCCGTGGGCACGGAAGGGCCCGCCCTGCGCGATCTCGCTGCGGCGAAGAGCGTCTGTGCCCGCTGCCCGGTCACCCCGGAGTGCCTGGAATGGGCGCTCACCAGTGGGCAGACCTCGGGCGTGTGGGGCGGAACCTGCGAGCAGGAACGCGACGCACTGCTCCGTAACGGCACTGACCATGCCCGAAGGAGGAGCACGGTATGACTGTGGTGAGGAGCACCCTCCCCGAGGCGGCCCGCGAGATCACCGGCGAGGCCCTGCAGAGCACCCTGGTGGATCTGCTCGGCCTGTCACTGATCGGGAAGCAGGCGCACTGGAACATCGTGGGCCCGCGTTTCCGGTCCATCCATCTCCAGTTGGACGAGGTGGTGTCGACGGCCCGCTCGTTCTCCGACACGGTGGCGGAGCGCGCCGCGGCACTGGGTCTGCCGCCCGACGGCAGGCCGGAGACGATCGCCGCCGCGTACACGCTGCCCGGTTCCAAGAGCGGCTGGCTACGGGACGACGAGGTGGTCCGGCTGATGGTCGAGACGCTGGAGACGGCGATCGGCCGACTGCGCGAGCGCATCGGGGCCACCGAGAAGGCCGATCCGGTCACCCAGGACCTGCTGATCGGCATCACCGCCGAGCTGGAGAAGGAACGCTGGATGTTCGAGGCCGAGAACTGGCCCCGGGACTGACCGGCACGCGACACCCACGGAAAGGCGCATGCGATGACCGACGCCCTCGAACTCGACGCGCTGTGGGAGGACTTCCACCGCGCGGTGAACATGACCTCGCAGGAACTCGCCGCCTGGCTGCGGGTGAGCGACGCCGACGAGTCCGCCGAACCGCTGCCGGAGCACGCGGGTGAGCCGACCGGTCAGCACGTCCTGGCGATCCTGCAGAAGCGGCGCACGGACCTGACCGACGACGACATCGAGGTGATGTACGAGGTCGTGGACACCGTCACCGCTCAGGCCGACGTGGAGAACGAGCCCGAGGCCGAGGAGACCCGGCGTCGGCACCGGTTGATGTCCGTCGGCCACGACCCGCTCAAACCGTAGTCATGGCCGACGGGAAGCGCGTCCTGCGGGAACTCGTCGCCGCGCACGGACAGACGTACGCCGCGGAGGCGGGCATCACGCTGAAGGACACTCCGCAGCCCCTGTACCGGCTGCTGGTGCTGTCCCTCCTGCTCAGTGCCCGCATCCGCGGCTCCGTCGCGGTCGCCGCCGCCCGCGAACTGCACAGGGCGGGGCTGCGCGATCCGCGCCGCATGGCCGGGGCCGACTGGCAGGAGCGGGTGGACGCGCTGGGCCGTGGCGGGTATCGGCGCTACGACGAGCGCACCGCCACCCAACTCGGCGAGGGCGCCGAGCTGTTGACCGAGCGCTGGGGCGGAGACCTGCGTCGGCTGCGCGCCGAGGCGGACGGCGAGGTGCCCGAACTGCGGCGGCTGCTCCAGGAGTTCCCCGGGATCGGGCCCGCAGGTGCCGACATCTTCCTGCGCGAGGTCCAGGACGTGTGGCCGGAGATCGCGCCTTGCCTGGACCGCAAGACGCTGGCGGGCGCGGAGCGGCTCGGCCTGCCGAAAGACCCCGACCGGCTCACAAAGCTCGCCGGGGACACCCGACCCGCCGTCCTGGCCGCCGCGTTGGTGCGGGCGGCGATCGACGACGAGGTGGCCGAGGACACCCTCCGCCGCGCCGGGTGACCGTGGCACACTGCTCGCACGCAGTGCCGAAGTCGAGCAGCGCAGAGGAGCCTTGGGTGACCGGGACCGAGTCGGCCGGCCGTCGGATCGACACGAGCAGGCCGCATCCGGCCCGGGTGTACGACTGGTTCCTGGGCGGGAAGGACAACTACCCCGTCGACGAGGAACTCGGCCGGCAGATCACGGCACAGGGGGACGCGTCCCGGCAGGCCCGCGCCAACCGCCGGTTCATGGAGCGGGCCACGCGGATCGCCGTACGGGAGGCGGGCATTAGCCAGTTCCTCGACATCGGCTCCGGCATCCCCACCGAGCCCAACCTCCACCAGATCGCCCAGTCCGCGGTACCGGACGCCCGGGTGGTGTACGTCGACAACGACCCGATCGTCCTCGCCCACGCCGAGGCCCTGCTGCACGGCACCCCGGAGGGGGCGACGCACTACCTCCAGGCCGACGCCCGCGAGCCGGGGCGGATTCTCCAAGGAGCGTCTGCCGTACTGGACTTCGAGCAGCCCGTGGCTCTGTCCCTGGTCGCGCTGCTGCACTTCATCGCCGACGAGGACGGCGCCCGGGAGCTGGTGGAATCGCTGGTCGGCGCACTGGCGCCGGGCAGTTGTCTGGTGCTGTCGGCGCTGACGGCGGACTTCGACCCGGAGAAGGTGAACGCGGGCATCGCGGCGTACACGGCGAGCGGGATGACCCTGGTGGCCCGCTCACACGACGAAGTGAGCCGTCTCTTCAAGGGACTTGAGGTGCTGGAGCCGGGGATCGTGTCCCTGTCGCGGTGGCGTCCGGACGAGCGGGAGGGCGGCGAACTGGTGTCGCTGTACGGGGCCGTCGGCATCAAGCGCTGAGACCCGCTCAGCCCAGCAGCCACCCCCCGTCCACACTCAGCCCCACCGCGTTGACGGAGCCGTTGCGCAGCAGGAAGTCCACGGCGTCCACCACGTCCGCCACCGTCGCGAGCCGTCCGGTCGGTGTCCTGGCCCGTAGACCCGCGAGGACTTCCTCCGGTTTGGCCCGCCAGTGGGGGCTGTCGCCCACGACCCCGGGGTGGATCGCGTTGACCCGGACGGGCGCGAGCTCCACGGCGAGGGAGTGAACAAGGCCGGTCACACCGGCGTTGACGGTCGCCACCGTCGTCGCCCCCGGGTAGGGGCGCTCCTTGGCCTGTCCTCCGAACAGCACGATCGCGCTGTCGTCGTGCAGCCGGGACCGCAGCGTGTGCACGACCTCGGTGTAGCCGACCAGCTTGAGCGTGACGAGGTGGACGGCCGCGTCGATGTCGTACGCGCTCACCCGGTTCTCGTCACGGGAGATGGCCGCGAGGACCAGGTGGTCGACACGGCCCACGTCGCTCAGCGCGTCGGCGATCCCCTTCGGCCGGGCGAGGTCCAGGGCGAGCCCGCGGGCGCCGATCTCCTTGCCCGCGGTGTCGGTGCGGTGCGCGTCGCGGCCGGTGATCACCACCTCGTCGCCGCGCTCCGCCCGCACCCGGGCGAACTCCCGCCCGATGCCCGAGGTTCCGCCGATCACGACCACGCTGCTGCTCATCGGGACGCCTCCCTCAGGTACTCCCAGTCCCGTGTGAACCGGTACGAGTGCCGGACCGGCGGCTGCGGGGCCTGGGTCTCCAGCCAACGCAGCGGTCCGTCACCGGCGTTGGCGAAGCCGTGCACACAACCGGCGCCCGCCCAGGCGCAGTCGCCCGGGCCGAGCCGGTAGCGCGTGCCGTCGAACACCGCGTCCACCTCGCCTTCGAGGAACAGATAGGTCTCCTCGAAGGGGTGGTCGTGGGTGCCCGCGACGCCGTCGGGCGCGTACTGCACCATGAACATCGTCGAGGCGACCGCGCCGAGGTCGCCGTCGACCATCATCTTCACGGTGATCCCGCTGTAGACGAGCAGCGCCGTCCGCATGCTCGCCGACACCGCGAGCAGGTCCTGGGACTGCTTGCCGGGGTCCATCTGGGCGGGCTCGAAGTGACCGAAGGACCGGGTGCGCGGGTCGCGGACGTCGATGCGGACGGGCTCGCGCGGGGGCC
The DNA here is from genome assembly GCF_044903305.1 of Streptomyces sp. NPDC019531. NCBI lineage: Bacteria > Bacillati > Actinomycetota > Actinomycetes > Kitasatosporales > Streptomycetaceae > Streptomyces > Streptomyces sp. NPDC019531. The sequence continues at coordinate 32,868 of NZ_JBJDQL010000011.1, forward strand.
AGGAGGCGACCGCCTGGGTGTCGTACCCGTACCGTGCCCGTGGCACCGGCGCGAGCATGTCCGCCCAGCGTGCGACGCTGACTCCGGCGCCTCGCCAGGCGTGCGGCACGCCGGTCGGGAGGAGGCCGTAGTCGCCTTCCTCCAGCAGGTACGCCCCCTCGGGCACCTCCAGGATCACGGACCCGTCGAGGACGTGGAAGCTCTCCTCGTACGAGTGGACGTGCGCGGCGACCGAGCCGTCGGGCCGCAGCTCGCACACCCCGAAACCGGTGTGCGAGCTGCCGTCGCCCTCGCCGACCAACTCCCGTCGCCGGAAGCCGTGTTCGCCGTACGACGGCTCCGGAGCGGCGCCGGTGCGGCGCACCAGGTGTCGCGTCACGCCGGGGCCTCCTTCGCGGCCAGCAGCCGGTCGCGGGACTCCTCGACGAGCCGCAGGGCGCGTGCCACGTCGGCCGTGAGCCGACCGTCCCGCTTGCGGACCACGCCGTCGACGATGACGGTCTCCACGTTGGACACGTCGGCGCTCAGCGCCACCGCGGCGGCCGCGTCGTGAACCGGGGCCACGTTCAGGGCCGTTGCGTCGATCGCGACGAGGTCGGCGCGCTTGCCCGGGGTGAGGGAGCCGGTGCGGTCCTCAAGACCTGCGACGTGCGCGCCGTTGCGGGTGGCGATCTCCAGCATCTGACGTGCCGTCAACATGGTGTCGGGGACCGGGACATCGGCCTGCCAGCTGTCGGCGTTGACGCGGGCGCGCTCGGCGCCGAAGGCCGCGCGGATCTGGGTGAACATGTCGCCGGGCACGGTCGTGACGACGTCGATGCTGAGCGACGGCCGCAGACCGTGCTCGATGGCCTTCATCACCGGCGGCCACCCGTGCCCCATCTGCGTCTCGACCTGCGGCGCGATGGAGACCGTACCGCCACTGTCGGCGACCAGCCGCCACTCCTCCTCGCTGAAGTAGCAGCAGTGGACGTAGGTGGTGTCGGGGCCGAGGAGTCCCAGGTCGTTCAGCTGCTTCACCATGCCGAAGCGTCCTGCGAGCCGTCCCATGGCCACGTGCACGGTGATCGGGATGTCCAGCTCGCGGGCCAGCGTCCATTCGGAGGTGACGACGTCGTTGACGCAGAAACCGGGGCCGCGGGTGGCGAGGGCCAGGGTGAGCAGGCCGTCGTCGGAGGCGAAGTACTCGGTGCGGATCCGCCGTACGTCGTCGGCCGGGATCGCGATCTTGCTCTCGAACCAGTAGTCGGCGAGGGAGGTGTTGGCGCTGCCGTAGGCGTACTGGGCGCGGATGCCGGTCTCCGTGAGGGCTCGGATCGCCGCGTCCGGGTGCTCGGGGGTGTTGTTGATGTGGGACCAGTCGACGAGCGTGGTGATGCCGGCGTTGAGGCACTCCAGGGCGCCCGCGAGATTGGCGGCGTAGACGTCCTCGGGTGTGTAGAGGGGGGCGAAGGTGTCGAGGATGTCGACGAAGTAGTCGTCGAGGGTGGCGTCGGGGGCCACGTTGCGGATCGAGGCCTCCCAGGTGTGGCGGTGGGTGTCGACGAAGCCGGGGATGACGATCCGGCCGGTCATGTCGAGGACCTCGGCGTCCGCGCGGATGTCGCGGTCCACCGCCGCGATCTTCCCGTCCTCGATCAGGATGTCCCCCCTCGGCAGGTCCCCGATGCCGGGGTCCATCGAGAGCACGTGTCCGGCACGAAGGAGTGTCCGATGGGTCATCGCGCTTCCTCCTCAGGGGTGTTCAGTACGCGGCCAGGTTCCTGACGGCGGCCACGACCTTGTCGACGGTGGGGATGACCTGTTCCTCCAGCGCGTCCGCGAAGGGCAGCGGCACGCACTCCCCCGCCACCCGCCGCAGCGGCGCGTCCAGCAGAGCGAACCCCTCGTCGGCGACGACGGAGACGAGGGTCGCGCCCCAGCCGCCCTGGTACGGGTTCTCCTCGACGGTGACCAGCCGGGAGGTCCGGCCGAGCGAGGCGAGAACGGTGGCCGTGTCCAGCGGCACGAGAGAGCGCAGGTCGACGACCTCGACGTCGATGTCCTCCTCGGCGAGCACCGAGGCGGCCTTCAGGGCGACCGGCACCATCGATGCCAGTGCCACCACCGTCACGTCGGCGCCCTCGCGCACGACGGCCGCCCGCCCCAGCTCCACGACGTGGTCCGGCGGCGGGGGCGGGCCCTTGGTGGCCAGCAGTCCCTTGTGCTCGAAGAAGACCACCGGGTCGTCGCTGCGGATCGCCGCCGCCAGCATGCCGGTGACGTCGGCGGGCGTGGAGGGTGCCGCGATCTTCAGCCCTGGCACGGTCAGCGCCCAGTTCTCCGTGGCCTGGGAGTGCTGGGCGCCGAAACCGAGCCCGCCGCCGTTGGCGGTGCGAACGACGAGGGGCACGGTGACCTGACCGCCCGTCATGTAACGCACCTTGGGTATCTCGTTGGCGAGGTAGTCCCAACAACAGGCCAAAAAGTCCGAGAACATGATCTCCGCGACGGGCCGCATCCCGGTCATCGCGGCGCCCATCGCCGCGCCCACGATGGCCTGTTCGGAGATCGGCGTGTCCCACACCCGCTCGGGCCCGAACTCCTCGAACAGTCCGGCGGTCGTCTTGAAGACCCCGCCGGCCTCGCCGATGTCCTCCCCGAGGCACACGACGGACGGATCACGCCGCATCTCCCGGGCGAGGCCCTCGGCCACGGCCTCGCGATAGGTGATCACGTCCGCCATGCGGCACCTCCGTCGGCCCATACGTCGGTGAACGCCTCGCGGGAATCGGGCGGCGGCGCGTTCTTCGCCGCCTCTACGGCCTGCTGTACGACATCCCGCGCCCGCTCGTCCGCCTCCGTGACCGTCTCCTCGGGCACCCCGGCCTCCATCAGCCGCCCCCTCGCGATGTCCAACGGGTCGTGCTTGAGCCAGCGTTCGACCTCCTCGGCGGGGCGGTAGGTCGCCGGGTCGGCCCGGCTGTGCCCGAAGTGGCGGTAGGTCTCGGCCTCCAGTACGGCGGGCCCGTCTCCTGCCCGGGCCCGCCGAGCCAGTCCTGCCACCGCCTCCTGGACGGAGACGACGTCGTTGCCGTCGACGACCTCACCGGGGATGCCGTACGCGGGCGCCCGGTCGGCGGCGGGGCGGGGCACCGCCGTGACGTCGGCGATCGGCGTGTACTCCATGTACAGGTTGTTCTCGCAGACGAACAGCACCGGCAGCTTCCATACGGCGGCCAGGTTGAGCGCCTCGTGGAAGGCGCCGATGTTGGTGGCACCGTCGCCGAAGAACGCGACCGCGAGCTGCCCGGTGCCGCGCAGCTTCGCCGACCAGGCGGCGCCGACCGCCATCGGGAGATGGGCGCCGACGATGGCGTAGGAGCCGAGCATGTTGCTCGCGGCCTTGGTGAGGTGCATGGAGCCGCCCTTGGCCTTGCACAACCCCGTTGCCCTGCTCATGAGTTCGGCGAGGCATTCCTCGGGGGTGGCGCCGCGGGCCATCGCGTGGTGGTGGCCGCGGTAGGTGGCGAAGACGTAGTCGTCCTCGCGCAGGGCGGCGCTCGCGCCGACGGCGATCGCCTCGTGGCCTGCGGCGAGATGGGTTGTGCCCTTGACCAGGCCCTGGAGGAACAGGTCGTGGGCGGCCTTCTCGGTACGGCGGATGAGGGCCATCTGCTCGTACCGGGCGAGGAGTTCAGCGGTGTCCATCGACGGTCCCCGTGTTGAGGTGGGACTGTGCCTCCCGGGCGGTGTTCAGCTCGCCGCCCACCGTCCAGTACTTGCGGCCCGCCACCAGCAGTTCCTCGGCGGGGAACTTGGTGATGACCTCGCAGCCGTCGGCGGTGACGACCAGTTCCTCCTCGATCCGGGCGGCGGACCAGCCGTCGGCGGCGGGCCAGTAGGTCTCCAGGGCGAACACCATGCCCTCTTCGAGGACTTCGGGGTGGTCGAGGGAGACCAGACGGCTGAAGATGGGCTTCTCCCAGATCGACAGGCCCACCCCGTGGCCGTACTGCAGGGCGAAGGCAGCGGTCTCGTCGGCGAAGCCGAACTCCTCGGCGTGCGGCCAGACTTGGACGATGTCGGCGGTCGTCGCGCCCGGCCGGACGAGCGAGATCGCCTCGTCCATGTACTCCCGGCAGCGCACGTACGCGTCCCGTTGCGCGCGGGAGGCGCTGCCCACGGCGAAGGTGCGGTAGTAGCAGGTGCGGTAGCCGAGGTGGCTGTGCAGGATGTCGAAGAAGGCCGGGTCGCCGGGGCGGATGAGGCGGTCGCTGTAGACGTGCGGGTGGGGTGAACAGCGTTCGCCGGAGATGGCGTTGACGCCTTCGACGTACTCGCTGCCGAGGTCGTAGAGGACCTTGCTGACGAGTCCGACGCACTCGTTCTCGCGGACTCCGGGGCGAAGGTATCCGTAGAGCTCCTCGTAGGCCGCGTCGACCATCGCACAGGCCTGGGCGAGCAGGGAGATCTCGTCGCCGGTCTTGATGCGGCGGGCCTCCAGGAAGACCTGCTGGCCGTCGACGACATCCATGCCCTCGGCGCGCAGGGCGGCGAGGACGGGCATCTCGGCGACGTCGATACCGAGGGGTTCGCCGGCCAGGCCGTGCGCGCGGAGTTCGGCGGCGATCTTCGCGGCGACGTCCTCGGCGATCCCGGCGTCCGGATGGAAGGCGCCCCGGAGGGTGGAGATGCCGGCGCGGGCTCCGGTGGGCGGGCCACCCTTGCCGTCGCTGTAGTCGAGCCACGGGTTGTACAGCTGGTGATGGCGGGCCGCGGAGCCGAAGTCCCAGACGATCGGCTCCCCGCCGCGGACCAGGAGGGCGAAACGGATCAGCTTGTCCATCGCCCAGGTGCCGATGTGCGTGGCGGTCATGTAGCGGATGTTGGCGAAGTCGAAGCTGAGCACGGCGCCCAGCTCGGAGCGGTACAGCGTGTCGTGGAGCCGGGCCAGGCGCTGCCTGCGCAGCCGGTCCAGGTCGACGCGCTCTTCCCAGTCGACGGCGTTGGGGCCGTATGTGCGGATCGCCATCGCGACCACCCCCACCATCGAGTCAACGACCGACCGCGAGAGGTGTCAAGCGTCACTGAACGCTTTGGCCGGCGACGAACCAGACACCCACGGCCGGTGCGTCGCCGTCGTTGCGGTAGCGGTGGGGGGTCGTGGACTCGAAGCAGACGGCGTCGCCGGGGCGCAGGACCTGCTCGTCGAAGCCGAGGGTGAGGACGAGCTCGCCGGAGGTCAGCCAGCCGTACTCCGTACCGGGGTGCCGCATCAGGCCGCCCGAACCGGAGGAGGAGCCCCCGGGCCGGTAGGTGACGAGCAGGAAGTCGACGTCCGTGCCCGGGACGTGTCCGAGCCGCTCCCACACGACTCCGGAGTCCAGTTCCAGCACCTCCCGCTCACCGGGCGTGACCAGGGGGCCCATGCGTCGGCCAGGGTCGGCCGCGAACGCCGCCAAGGCGTGCACGACCGGGGCCGAACTCGCCGCCACGGCGGCCTCCCGCACCTCGAAGAGGGTTTCGACGGAGATACCGAGAGCCGTCGTGATGCCGTACAGCGTGCTCACCGACGGCTGGCTCTTGCCGGTCTCGATCTGGGAGACCAGGCTCGCGGAGACGCCGACCTCACGGGCCAGTGCGCGCAGGCTCAGGCCGCGCTCCAGACGCGCCTGCCGGATGCGCGCGCCGACCGACGGCACGGGGACAGGGGACACGGGCGGGCTCCTCTCCTGTGCAGCCCCATTGAACAGCCCGGCCCCTCACCCGGGGAAGACCGCGCGCGTCACTCGGGAAGGACGGCCCGCACCTCCCACCCGTACTGGGACGGCGGCCCCACATGCAGTTCCCAGCCCATCGCGTGCCGCCGTACGTTGGTCAGGGCCTCCTGCACCACCCGGAAGGCCGCCGCCAGGACCTCGTACGGGAGGTCGCCGGTCCTTCTGGATGGGGCTCGTGAAGCCGTCGACGAGACCGGCGATGCCCGCGAGGTCGGCCGCGTCGTCGGTGTCTCGCAGGACGCCGACCGTGCGGCGCATCGACGCGAGCGCCTCGGTCGCGGCGCGCTCGATGTCGGCGAGGACGGGATCGAGTGCGTCGGAGTCGGTTCCCGCCATCATGCGAGCCACCTGGGTCTGCACCAGGATGCGTGGGCGACGAAGTGGTGCAGGTCGGCGGCGATGGCCAGACGCTCGGAGCACGGGGTCTCGCTCACGGCGACGGTCCGCCGGTGGTCCTGCGAGCGCAGATACGCGGCGAACGCCACGGTCAGGCCGATCAGAACACGCCACCACCGAGGTGCGCGGACAGTGCCGTACCGCGATGAGCAGCAGGCAAGCAGGATCGCCGGCGCGCCCGGCCCGAACAGGGCGCCGGAGCGGACCACCGAGTCGACCATGCACAGGAGGGAGGCCCCTGCCGTACGGCGGTGATCGCGGCCGGGGCCTGGCAGCACGGACTCGCCCGGCCGGAGGGCTGAGTCACCCCTTCCTCCTCGCCGCGACAAGCTCCTCCAGCCGGTCGAAGCGCTCGTGCAGGGCGTGCAGGGTCTCGGCCTCCACCTGGTGGAGGCCATGGCGCCGCTTCTGCTCCCGCGCCACGAACCATGTCGCGAGGGCCGCCGTGACCATGCCGTACGTCGTGATCCCGACGACCATGACCACCGTGCCGACGACCCGGCCCCAGGGGGTCACGGGGTAGAAATCGCCGTATCCGACGGTCGTCGCCGTCTCGACCGACCACCACAGGGCCTTCGGGTACGACGTCAGATTGGCGCCCCTCGCCCCGTTCTCGGCGACGACGACCGCCCAGGATCCGGTGAGCATCACCACGAGGAGCACGGCGGTCGCGCCGCCCGCCGCTTTCAGATGGAGCGAGCGTCCCTCCCGGCCGAGCAGCAACTCGACCGCCCTGGTGAGGAATCCGGGCAGCATGTTCACTCCTCGCGCCAAGGGTCGGTACCGGGCCAGTGTCGCCGTCGGAAGATCCGCGGGCATCTCGGACGGGGCGTTCAGGTCGCCGTTTCCGGGACAAGCTGATCATCGGACGGCACAATGGCGGCAACGGCAGCGGGTACGAGAAGGAGCACAGTCGTGAGCGAGAGCCACACCCCGTCGGGTGCGTCGGCGAGGCTGAACACAGGTGTGGCGCACAACGCGCGCGTGTGGAACTACTGGATCGGCGGCAAGGACAACTACGAGGTCGACCAGCGGGTCGGCGACCATGTCGCCGGGATGTTCCCGATCATCCGGGAGATCGCCCGCGCGGACCGCTGGTTCCTGGGCCGTTCGGTGCGCTTCCTCGCCGAGGAGCAGGGCATCCGGCAGTTCCTCGACATCGGCACCGGACTGCCGACGGTGGACAACACCCACGAGATCGCCCAGCGCATCGCACCCGACGCGCGGATCGTCTACGTCGACAACGACCCGATCGTCCTCGTCCACGCCCGCACCCTGCTGACCAGCACCCAGGAGGGCGTCACCGACTACATCGACGCCGACGTCCACGACCCGGCCACCATCCTCGAACGCGCCGCGCAGACCCTGGACTTCACCAAGCCGGTCGCGGTGATGATGCTCGGCATCCTCAACTTCGTCCTCGACACCGAGGAGGCACGGAGGATCGCCCGCGAGGTCATGGCCGCGATGCCGGCCGGCAGTCACCTCGCCCTGACACATCCCACGTTCGACGCGGAGCTCGGCGGCGAGGGCCAGATCCCGGCCATGAAGTTCTGGAACGAGAACGCCACTCCGCCGATCACCGCACGCAGCGGCGAGGACATCGCCGCGTTCTTCGAGGGGCTCGACCTTCTCGAACCGGGCCTGGTCTCCTGCTCGCAGTGGCGCGCGGAGTCCGACTCCCCGGCCGTGGTACCGCAGTTCGGCGCGGTGGCCGTGAAAGCCTGACGCGGGATCCGAACCAGCCGAGCCCGTCGTGGAGGACGTATGACCACCCTTGCCGACCCCGTCCCCGGCGGCCGCCCCGGTGACGTGGACCGGGCGACCGCGGTCAGCGACGAACTGTTCAAGAAGGGTGTGCGCGGTGTGGTCCTGGCCTACGTCGACACCGCGGGCATCTGCCGGGTGAAGACGATCCCGACCGCGAAACTCCCCTCCGCCGCGGCCTGGGGCGTGGGCATGTCCCCGGTGTTCGACACCTTCCTGGCCAACGACTCCATCGTCACCACCGACACCCTGGGCTCCCCCGACGGCGATCTGCGCCTCTACCCCGACCTCGACCAACTCGTGACGCTGGCCGGTCAGCCGGGCTGGGCGTGGGCACCGGTCGACCGGATCACCCAGGAGGGCGAGCCGCATCCGGGCTGCTCCCGCACGGTCCTCAGGCGGATCGTCACCGAGGCCGCCCAGCGGTACGGGATCACCTTCAAGGCGGGCGTCGAGATCGAGTGGGCGGTGGGCCGGGGCCCGGCGGCCGACGGTCATTTCGTACCCGCGGTCGCGGGACCGGCGTACGGCGCGACCCGGCAGGTCGAACTCGGCGACTACCTGGCGGATCTGCTGGCGGCCTGCGCCGAGCAGGGCGTCGAGGTCGAGCAGCTCCATCCCGAGTACGCGGCCGGGCAGTTCGAGATCTCGACGGATGCCCTGGACCCGGTGGCGGCGGCCGACGTCAGCGTGCTGGTACGGCAGACGATCCGGGCGGTGGCCCAGCGGCACGGTCTTGTCGTCTCCTTCGCCCCGTCGGTCTTCGCGGAGGGCGTCGGCAATGGCGGCCACCTCCATCTGTCCGCCTGGCGCGACGGGGTGAACCTGCACTCCGGCGGCAAGGGCCGGTACGGCATGACGCCCGAGGCCGAGTCGTTCGTGGCGGGTGTCCTCGCCCACCTGCACGCGCTCACGGCCCTGACCGCGCCGAGCCCGGCCAGCTATCTGCGCCTCAAACCCTCCCAGTGGGCGGGCGTGTTCACCGCGTGGGGCCGTGAGACCCGGGAGGCGGCCGTCCGGATCGTCACCGGCACGGCGGGCCTGACCGACCGGGCCGCGAACCTGGAGCTCAAGCCGGTCGACCTGGCCGCGAACCCCTATCTCGCTCTCACCGGCCTGATCGCCGCCGGACTCGACGGCCTGACCTCGTCCACCCCGCTGGCCGAGGAGATCACCGGCGACCCGGCCCTGCTCGCCCCCGACGAGGCGGCCGCCGCGGGCGTACGCCGGCTGCCGACCTCCCTCTCCCAGGCGGTCAGGGCGTTCCGCGCCGACGAACGCCTGCGGGCCGCCCTGGGCCCGGTCCTCACCGACGCCGTGGTCGCGGTCCGCTTCGGCGAGGTCGACTCCGTGGCCGAGCTGGACGACGAGCAGATCGCGGCGGCGTACCGCTGGAAGTACTGAGCATGAGCGGACCTCGCCTGGAATCAGCGGGTACGGGCGCGCACCCCGTCCACGACGTCCTCTCCGCCGCCCGGCTCGTGGATCACCACTGCCACGGAGTCGTCACCGGCGCCCTCGACCGGACCGGTTTCGAGTCGCTGATCACCGAGGGTGCGGTCTGGCCCGGGATCTCCCCCTTCGACAGCCCCGTCGGCGTGGCGGTCCGCCGCCACTGCGCGCCCCTGCTGGACCTGCCCCGCCACGCGCCGCCCGAGGACTACCTCGCCCGTCGCGCCGAACTCGGCCCTCGGGAGGTCAACCGGCGCTTTCTGACCGCCACGGGCACGGACGTGTTCTGCGTGGACACCGGCTACGAGACGGAACGCCTCACCACCCCGGCACAGCTGGCGGAGGCGGCCGGCGGGACGGCGTACGAGGTCGTACGGCTGGAGCGGGTCGCCGAGGGTGTGGCGGCGCGGGGCGTGGAGGCGCGCGCGTACGCCGACGTGTTCCGGGCTGCCGCGCTGGAGGCCGTGGGGCGGCCGGGTGTGGTGGCCGTGAAGTCGGTCGCCGCCTATCGCACCGGTTTCGATCTGGACCCGGCCCGCCCCTCGGATCCGGAGGTCACCCGTGCCGCCGCCGGCTGGCTGGCCCGCGGTGGTCGACTGGCCGATCCCGTCCTCGTACGGCATCTGCTGTGGACCGCCGTGGATCTGGGGCTGCCCCTCCAGCTGCACACCGGGTTCGGCGACAGCGACATCCGGATGCACCGCGCGGACCCGACCCACCTCACGGACTGGCTGCACCTGACCGCCGGCACGATCCCCGTTCTGCTGCTGCACTGCTGGCCGTATCAGCGGCAGGCCGCCTATCTGGCCGCCGTGTTCGAGCAGGTGTACCTGGACGTGGGCCTCACGCTGCACTACGTCGGCCCCGCGCGGTCCCGGGCGATCCTGGCGGAGGCGCTGGAGATCACGCCGTTCCGCAAGCTGCTGTACAGCTCCGACGCGTACGGAGTGGCCGAATTCCATCTGCTCGGCGCACTGGCCTTCCGGCAGGGACTGGCCGGTCTGCTGCAGGAGCGGGTGGACGCCGACGAGCTGAGCCTGCCGGACGCGTTGCGCATCGCGGCCTGGACGAGCGGGGACAATGCCCGCCGCCTCTACGGACTTCCTGCCCCTGCCCCCGTCCCACCAGGCGAGCGCGACTGAGCGCCCGCCGTCCCCGGAAAGTATGATCCAGCAATGTCTGACTTGACCGAAACCACGCCCGGCTGGCTGAGCGCCGACGATCTCGAGCAGGCGCGCGCCCGGATGCCCATCCTGTACGTCGAGGCCGTGCCCGTGCGCGTCGACGACAGCGGCGAAGTCACCAGCGTCGGCCTGCTGCTGCGCATCGGCCCCGACGGAACGGTCAGCCGGACGCTGGTCTCCGGCCGCGTTCTGCACCACGAGCGGGTCCGGGACGCCCTGCTGCGCCACCTGGAGAAGGACCTGGGGCCCGTGGCACTGCCCCGGGTCCCGTCCTCGCTTCAGCCGTTCACGGTCGCGGAGTACTTCCCGACCCATGGGGTCACGCCGTACCACGACCCGCGCCAGCACGCGGTGTCCCTCGCCTACGTCGTCCCGGTGGCCGGCGACTGCCGGCCTCGCCAGGACGCCCTGGACCTGGTGTGGTTCAGCCCGCAGGAGGCCCTGTCGCCGGCGGTGGAGAGCGAGATGCCCGGCGGTCACGGGGTGCTGCTCAAGCAGGCGCTGGCCCATGTGGGCTGCGTGATCTGAGGTCCGCCGGCGTCAGTCGGTGTCCTTGCGCTGCGTGGTGCCGGGCTCGCCGGTGTCCCGCGTCCACTCGACGACGAGTTCGTCCTTGGTGCCGAAGCGGACCAGGTGGCTGCCGACCACGCCCTCCAGGAGGTCGAGATGCTCGGCCTCCGTCTCCAGCGTCAGCAGCAGCGCGCCCTCGGCCGCGGTGAGGGAGCCCTTGCCTCCGTTCTGGAACAGCAGGGTGCCCTCACCGCTCTCCTCGTCCCAGCTGGTCTGGCTGCGGCGGCCGAGGTGCGAGGCGAGCTGCTTGGCGTAGCGGTGGGGGCGGTCGGTGGTGACGCGGGCTTCGGAGCGGGGCATGGGGCGACTCCCTGTCGTGCGGTGCTGCGGGACGACTCGATGCTCCCGCAACACCGTGTGCGCTGGGCCCATTCCCCACCCGTCACAGCTCGCAAGGTATGGGTGCGGATCAGGCCCGGGTCTCGCTCGTCATCGAGAACTCGTCGGCCTCCGCGAGGTCGAACTCCCCGTGGTCGCTGCCCAGTCCCTGCGCCACCAGAGCGGCCGCGGCGCATCCGAGCACGGCCGCCTCACGCGGGGTACGGGCCAGGCTCATCCCTCGCAGGAAGCCCGCCGAGAAGGCGTCGCCGCAGCCCGTCGTGTCGATGACCTCGACCTCGAAGGCGGGGACCGTTTCGGTGCCCTCGGCGGTGACCAGGAGGGCGCCGTCGCCGCCCCGGGTGACCGCGACCAGGCCCACTCCCTGGGCCAGGAACTTCTTCGCGCCGGTGACGAGGTCCTGTTCCTCGCTGAAGCCGAGGACCTGGTCCTCGTTGGGGAGCAGGAAGTCGACGTACGGGAGCAGCGGTTCGATCTGGTCGAAGGTGCCGAGTTCGCCGGGGGCGAGGAGGTCCACCGAGGTGACCACGCCGTGCTCCTTGGCGTACGCCAGGATGCGGGCGGCGACCTCCGCGCCGATCAGCTCGGGTCCACCGAGGTGCAGATGGCTCGCCTCGGCGACGGCGTCCCAGGGCACGTCGTCGAGGCCGTAGGTGATGTTGGCGCCGAGCAGGTGGAGGGTGGGGCGGTCGCCGTTGGGGCGGATGGGCAGGACGGTCGCGGAGGTGGAGGTGTCCCTGCGCCGGACCAGCAACTCGGTGCCGATTCCAGCCCTGTTGAGGAGCTGGGTGAGCAGGTCGCCGGTCGGGTCGGTGCCGATCGCTCCGGCGGTGCGCACCGAGGCACCCAGCTTGGCGAGGGTGAGCGCGGTACCGGCGGCCGTGCCCGCCGCGGTCATGCGGATGTCCTCGACCAGGGTCGCGCCCTGGCCCTCGGGTATCTCCTCGACCGGCCGGACCAGTACGTCCAGCACGTGCACACCCATGGTGACGACGTTCATCTCTTCCCCTCCTGTGCGGATTGCGTGGTGCCGTAGTTACGGGCGAGAGCGGCTTCGATCACCGCGATCTGCTGCTGTTCGTCGAGGATGCGGGGCTTCCCCAGGGCGGCCGCGCGCTGGTAGACACCGCAGGCCCACTCCAGGAGCAGCGCGTGCTCGACCGCCTTGCCGAGGGTCGGGGCGTGGGTGACCGCGCCGTGGTTGGCCATCAGCGCGGCGCCCCGGCCCTCCAGCGCGGTGAGGACCGACTCGGCGAGTTGCGGGGTGCCGAACGTGGCGTACGGCGCGACCCGTACGGTGCCGCCGAGGGCCAGCAACTGGTAGTGGATACAGGGCAGTTCGTCGAGGACGAGGGAGAGCGCGGTGGCCATCGGGGCGTGGGTGTGCACGACCGCGGTGGTGCCGTAGCGGCGGTAGACACCGAGGTGGAGGTCGAGTTCCGAGGTGGGCAGCAGCCTTCCGGCCACGATCTCTCCGTCGAGGTCCACGACGGTCACCTGGTCCGGGGTGAGGTCTGCGAGGACCGCGCCGGTCGCGGTGATCGCCACGCGGTCGTCGACGCGCACACTGACGTTTCCCGCCGTACCGATGAGCAGGCCCTCGGCCCCCAGACGGCGGCAGGCGTCCGCCACGGCGGTCCGCTCCTCGCTCAGCGCCGAGCTTGAGTCGGTCATGCGCGCGACGCTAACCTAAACCTGAAACAAAGTCACGTTCACATTCGGAGGTCGTCACGTGAGTGAGCGAAGGTCGTTTCGTGGGTGAGCCCGGCTCGGACGCGGTGGGTGATCCCGGCCCGGTCGCGGTGAGTGAGTCCACCCCGGACGGCGACCAGGCCGCGTGGATGGCCTCCCTGCGCCGCACTCCCCAACAGGCCCGCAGCCGGGCCCGGTTGGCGCGGGTGCTGGACGCCGCCGAGCGCATCCTGGTCGAGGAGGGCGTCGAGTCGCTCACCACGACCCGGATCGCGTCCGAGGCACGGGTGTCGGTCGGCTCGCTGTACCAGTACCTGCCCGACCGCGGCGCCATCATCGAGGCGCTCGCGGCCGGTTACTTCGCGAAGCTGGAAGCGGCGATGGACGCGCTCGTCGAGGCCGCGTCCGTCGAGCGCTGGGAGGACCCGGTCGGCGTCCTCATCGACGCGTACGCCGAGATCTACCGCACCGAACACGGCTTCCGCGCCCTGTGGTTCGGCAGCGGACTGACCGAGCGGACCCGGGCCGCGGACCGTGAGCACAAGCGGCGAATGGCCGACGGAATCCGCCGCGTCCTGCTCGCCCTGCGCCTCGCCGACGACGACGAGAACCTCACCCGTGTCTGCCACGCCGCCATGCTGGCCGCCGACGCCCTCGCCCAGGAGGCCTTCCGCCGGGACACGAAGGGGGACACGGCACTGCTTGAGGAGGCGAAGATCCTGCTGCGCGGTTATCTGACGGACATCGCGGCGCGGTACAACGTGTCCTGACGTTCCTCTTCTACGGACGGGGCCTCATGCAACTCACCTTCACCGGCCGGGTGATCGAATGGCGCGGCCCGGCGCCGTACTGCTTCGTCCCGGTGCCCGACCAGGAGTCCGCCGACATCGGCGAGGTCACCTTCACGACGTCGCTCTTCCCGAAGGACGGGAGTTGTCTGCTGCCGCTCAAGCAGGCGGTGCGGCGGCCGGAGGGGCCGGCGGCGGGGGACGACGTGCGGGTGGAGTTGACGGTGCGCTGCTGACCTGGGCGGGTGATCACACGCGGACGTATCGTTCAGCCGTGACCGACACCGAGCCCCTGCGGCTGCCCGACATGCCGTTGCACGATCCGTTCGTCGTCGCCGACGAGGAGACGCGGACCTACTACCTGTACACGTCCAACGAGCCGTCGGTCTCGGTGTGGACGGCGTCGGGACCATGGTCTACCGGAGCCGGGACCTGCGGGACTGGACGCGGCCCGTCGTGGTGTTCCGGGTGGGCGAGCAGGAGGGCATGTGGGCGCGGGACGGCGGATGGGCGCCGGAGGTGCACGCGTGGGGCGGCAGGTACTACCTGTTCACCACCCTGCACGACGAGGGCAGGACGCTGCCGGTGCCGCCGTCCGGGCGGTGGGGTACGCCCTTCCAGTTGCCCAACCATGCGCGCGGCACGATCACCGCCGTGTCCGACTCCCTGCTGGGGCCGTTCAACGTCGTCGACCCGGCCCGGCCCACCCCGCCCGCACACCTCATGACCCTCGACGGCACGCTGTACGTCGACCCGGAGGGGCAGCCCTGGATGGTGTACGCGCACGAGTGGCTGCAGACCGTCGACGGAACGATGGAAGCCGTTCGGCTGGCTCCCGATCTCACAGGAACCGTCGGGGAGCCCGTCTTCCTGTTCAAGGGCTCGGACGCGTTCTGGCTCGGTGAGCAGATCCCCGCGGGCGTACCGCACCAGCTCGCGCCCTACGTCACCGACGGCCCGCAGCTGTACCGCACCCCTGACGGCGCCCTCCTCATGCTGTGGTCGACGTACGAGAAGGACACGGCCGGTGCGGACGGCACCGTCAGCGGCGGCTATGTGCAGACCTACGCGGTCTCCGAGTCCGGTGAGCTGACCGGCCCTTGGGAACAGCGCCGACCCCTGGTCCGGGACGACAGCGGGCACGGCATGCTGTTCCGGGTCTTCGACGGCCGGCTCATGATGATCCTTCACCGTCCCTTCGAGAACGCGCGCGGGAAACTGTACGAGGTGGGGTTCGAGGGGGATGAGCTGCGGGTGCTCCGGCAGTGCACCGACCTCGACGGGGACGGGCTCAGCGCCTGAGGCCCGCGTTCGGCCGGCCACTGTTCCACCCCGGTGGCCCTGGGTGTCCCGCTGACCTCACCGCCGGGCGAACAGGAGGGTCCGCCGCCATTCGACCAACCTCACGGGCAGGCGCCGATCCCGCAGCCCCGTCCACAGGACGGAGAGCACGGCGGCACCCATGAGCACGGCGAAGAGCTGGGAGGTGTGCGCTCCGGCGCTGTCCGCGGCACGGGCGACCCGATTCGGGAGACCGAGCCGGTCGACCAGCCAGCCGAGGGCGGCGCCGGCCGTCAGCAGCGCGCAGGCGCAGCGCACGACGGACTGTCTGCGCAGCCGGGTCAGCAGGAGCAGGCTCGGCAGGGCGAGGAGGACGAGCAGGAGCTGCACGGCCTCGATGCCGAGGTTGAACCCGGCCAGGCTGAGGGCGAGTTGGGAGGTGGACAGGCTCATCTCGGCCAGGACGAAGGAGAATGCCATGCCGTGTCCCAGCCCGAAGAACCCGGCGACGACGGCCTCGCGCCCGGGAAAGAGCGGCCGGATGGCGTGGACCGCGCCGACGAGGATGCTGAAGGCGATGAACGCCTCGACCGGCTGGGCTGGGATGTCGAGCTTCCCGAAGGCGCTCAGGGCGAGCGAGAGGGAGTGCCCGACGGTGAACGCGAGCGTGGTGCGGGCGATGCGGCCGACGGCGGTCCGGACACTGACCGTCCCGCGCCAGCGGTTCCCGGCCGCGAGGAGCGGTGCGGGCAGCAGGAGGATCAACAGGAAGAGCAGGTGGTCGGTGCCTTCGAGGATGTGGGTCGCACCGAGCCGGAACATGGCGTACGTCCCGCTCCAGACGCCCCCGCTCTCCAGGTCGACGGTGAGGGCCGTGACCTTCATGGTCCGGGTGTCGGTGCGGATGACCCCCACCTGGGTGGCGTCGTCGCCTTCGCTCACCTTGCCGGTGGCCCAGTCCTGACGGACGGAGACCAGGGCGGTGTGGGTGACGACCTGGTGGACGACGGCGTCGTAGCCGAGGACGAAGTGGCGGGTGTCGCCGCCGGGCGGTGCGGTGAGCGTGGCCCGCACGGTCAGTTCACGGTAGGGGCCGGTGGAGGTCTGTTCCGCCTGGCTGAGTGCGACGGCACCGAAGGTGACGGTCCACGCCTTGCCCTGGAGGGTGGTGGGGCGTAAGTGGGCGGCGAGATAGCGGCGGACGGCCCCGGTCTGCCCGGCCACCGTGGTGTCGGTCAGGTCGATACCGCTCGCCGTGGCGAAGTCGGCCACCGGCAGTTCGAGTTCGGCGGTCACCGATGTCTCGTGCACGTCGAGCATGACCACCGAGTGCGGCATGGGATGCGCGGCAGCCGGCGGCGCTGCCAGAAGCAGCGCCGCCGTCACCACCGCCGCGATCCCGGCCATCGTGCGCAGCACGGATGACAGTGAGATCGGCAGGCGGCTCATCAGAACGAGAACTCTCCCCCGTAGTCGGTGTTGTGGTCCCGATAGACGGTGTGGTAGTGGATCTGGCTCTGGTAGACCACGCCGTTCTGGCAGACGAACTCGATCCATACGCCCGGTCCGTCGATGCGGACGTAGTCGCCCTGGGCGTCCAGGCCGGTGCTGCCGGAGTACGAGATGTAGGTCTCGTCGAGTTCCGACTCATAGGTGCTGAGCACGGAGGCGGCCGTGTCGTCGTCCGCCACCTCGACCCACGGGGCCATGGCGTCGAGCACCAACTGCTGTTGGGCGTCGGTCAGTTCGCTGACGGCGAGGCCCTCCTTGGTGGACGGGAACTGGCCGTCCTCGTCCGGGCCGAGCAGTACGTCGCTGAACGACTCGGAGAGCTTCGCCTCCGACAGTTCGGTGCTGCTCAGGCTTTCGAGCATGGCCAGCATTCCGTCACGCTGTGCGGACAGGGGTTCGTACGTGGTGCCGCTGTCGGTCCAGCTGGTCGGCTCGACCCCGATGAAGAACGGGGTGGAGCCCTCGACCGCCCCGTCCGCGTAGGTGAGGTTCACCGCGAGGTGGTGGCCGCCGAAGTGCAGCTGCCAGGTGCCGCTGTCGCTCGGGGTGCCGAGGAACGCCAGGTAGTAGTTGCCGCTGCCGTAGCCGCTCGCGGTCTCCCCGAGGACGTCGTCGGCGGCCAGGATCTGGGTGATCTGGTCGTATCCGGTGCCGCTGCCGGTCCCGGCGGCGGCCTCCAGCACGGCCTTGGCGGCGGTGAGCTGGGTGTCACTGAGCGAGCTCAGTTCGATGCCGACCCGGCAGGTGGAACCGCACGGGAGGTTGGACCAGGCGGTGGCGTTGGCCTCGGTGAAGTCGAGGAGTACTTCCGCCTGCTGGTCGTCGTCCAGGGTGGCCACGAAGGTGTCGGCGGCGTCCACGACGTCCGAGACGGATACCGTGGACGCGGTGGAGGAGGTCGTGGCCGTCGAGGCGCTGGAGGAAGAGCTCTCGTCGACGGAGGCGGCGTTCGCGGTGGCGTACAGCCCTCCGAGGAGCAGGGCGGTCGCCGCGACGAAGGCTCCGGCGATCTTCTTCCGTCGCTGTGGCGACCTGCGGTGTGCGTTTGTTGACTGCAATTCAGCTTTCCCTTTCAGGGGAACTCAGTGTCGGACGACGGGAATTCGATCGCTTGACACTGTGATTGCTGCCTTACAGGACAATCAGTTTCTCATGATTTTTTGTCAACTCGCTTCAGCTTCAAGTGAGTTGACGATGAGTCAGTGACCGTCAGTCACATGGATCGCAGCATCTCCGTGATCCGTTCCGCCACGGCCTCGGCCGCGCCCTTGCCGTAGCGCGAGTTCATGGACTCGTAGGTGATCCGGTCGTAACTGCCCGCGTCCGCCATGTACTTGGCGGCGCCGTTCACCATGGTCACGACGCAGGTGTCCGGGAAGGGTGACGCGGCCTTGAGAGCGAGGCCGGTGCCGGCGTTCAACTCAGCCTGGGTGCCCACGAACACGGTGTCGCCGATGCGCGCGATGACGACCGGTGCCTCGGTCGTACCGGCCGGGGTGAAGTCGTAACGCGTCGTCGGACGGAGCGCGTGCAGACCGGCCGGCGGGACCTGGGCCGGAACTCGCACGGTGTCGTGGAGCACGAGCAGCGGCGCCGTGGGCACTGTGGTCCGGATCGTGTCGGCAACCCGCGTGGCCGCGGTGGCGAGCCGTTCGCCGAGGAGATCCATAAGGGCGTACCCATCCTCGTGCAGGTCGCTCTGCCGCACTTCTCCGTGCTCGTCGACGGTGGTACGGACGGTGGAGAGAAAGGGGGCCTGATCTCCTGCGGCACCGACGAGGAAGAGGGCCACGGTGCCGTCGCCGTAGTGCCGCTCGATTCGCTGAGCCGCCGCGCCGGCCAGGTCGGCCGTGACCTCCCGCCCCCCGGCTCGCGTGACGGAGCCGTTCATCACGGACGACTGGACGGCGTGGTTGACGAGGACGGCGATGGGCCGGCCGTCCGGGCCGTCGAGACGGGTCACGCCGACGTCGGGGTCGGTGGGCCCCGCGTCGTCGGCTCCGAGCCACCAGCCGTGAGCCGTGGCCACGTCCCGGCACACGTTGACGCGGCAGGGGGCCCGCCCGAAGCCCGTACGGGCCGGCCTCAGGGTCGCCGCCGCCTCGGTGGCGGCGCGTCTGACGGCATCGTCGGTCGCCGCGCTCAACAGGGCGTTTCTGTCCCGCTCCCGTTCCGGTGTGCGGTCAGGGGGAAGGACGTGGGGGGCGGAGAACGTATGGCTCGCGATCACCAGTGAGCGGGTCGGGTCGACACCGCAGACCTCGTGGAGGAGTCGCTGTGTGCGCGCGATCTGGTCGTCGAAGATCGACGTCTGGTCGATCACCGTCAGTGCGAGCCGGCTCGCCCCGTCGTCCAGGACGAGCACGCGTGCGTGCAGAGGGTCGTGGACGGCGGTGAAGCCGTCCACCGGGAAGAGCGAGGGCGGCAGGTCGACAGCTGCCTTGCCCGCGCCCGCGGTCAGGCCCCGGCCAGTGGCGAAGAGGGTCATCGGGTCGTCTCCGTCGCGTAGGTCAGTTCAGCCGGTCGCGGATCATGCCGACGATGCCGCCGACGATGGCGGCCTCGGCGTGACCCCGCGCGATCGGGCAGCCGTTGACCGAGTGGACGGGCCGGTCGAAGCGGGCGTCGTCGGGGAGGTAGCCGATGCGGTCGTTGGCGAGCGAGATCAGTACCGTGCGGGAGAGCGGCGACTCCTTCTGGAGCCGCCGGTGAATCTCGGTCACGACCTCGCCTGACACGCCGGCCAGTGCCACCTCGTTGAGACGGATCAGGGCCAGGCGCAGCGGCACCGTGTCGACGGCCTCCTGTCGCATGCTCTCCATGACGTCATGCCCGGCTTTCACAGGGCAGGGCACCGTCAGTTGTCCCGCGTCGATGCGCACCACGCCCGTGAGGCCGCCGAGCCCGCCCGCGACCCGTACCACCTCGGCGCCGACGATGAGGCCCTGGGCGTCCATGGCCGCGTAGGCGTGGGCCCTCTGAGGTTCGGTGGGAGCGACACCGAACGGGACGCCGAGGTCGACCCGGGGAGCCTGGTCGCCGAGCGCTCCCGGGGTCCACAGAGCGACCACGTCCCCGTCGTACCGCTCCTCGACATAGCGGCAGGCGGCACCGGCCAGGTCCGCGCTGACCTCTCCGGTGCCGAACACCACCGTGGAGTGCACCGCGTAGTTGACCAGCAGGGCGATCGGTGTGCCGTCCAGCGCCTCGAACTTCAGGACCGAGACGGTCTTGTCGGACGGGCCCTCGGGGTTGTGCCCCAGCCTCCATCCGTGCTCGGTGTACGTCTCCCGGTTGACGTTGACGTCGGCGGTACCGGTGCCCGCGCCGAAGCGTGCCGGGCGGGCGCCGGCCCGGGCCTCTCGGAGCGCGTCGACGATTCGGTCGTAGACGGTTTCCGTGTAGGCGAACGACTCCGGGCCGCCCGCGTGGGCGAGTGCGCCGGGCGAGACGTCCGCGATCCTGGGCGCGTTGTGGGTGTGCGTGGCCGTGATCATCACGTGGTCGGCCGGGATGCCGAGTTCCCGCTCGATGCGCTCGCGTACCGGGGTGATGTCGCCCGCCTCGATCAGGTCCAGTGACACCAGGGCCGTTTCGGTCTCCCCGTCGGACAGGTAAAGGGCCCGCAGGAACAGCGGGTCGTGGACGCCGGAGAACGCGCCGGGCATGGGGTGCAGACCGGTGAGGTCCACCGGAGTGATGTCGGCTTTGGTGACGCCCACGCGCAGTCCCGGCTCCGGGCGCCTGGGGTGGGTGCCGGGGGGACGCTCGTCGTGCTCCACGGTCAAGGCTGCTCCTGGTCGCTCGGGTGGTGCGGGTGGTGGCGGGGCTGTGCGTGACGGGGGCACGGGCCCGTGGGCCCGTCCCGGTTCAGGAAGTGGAGGTGTCCTCGGTCGCCTTGTGCGTCCGTACCGAGTCGACCGGCTCGTGCGCGTTCGCGTCGACGAGACCGTGCTGGGGCAGCCGGGGCAGCCAGAGCAGGCCGATGAGCGTGGCGACGGCTCCCAGAGCGATGAGGATGCCCATGAACAGGGTCGGGGTCCGTTGCACCAGCGTCGGGGTGAACAGGCCGAAGGCGGCCATCACGTAGCGTGCCGCACCGAAGGTGATTCCCTGGGCGGTGCTGCGGATCTCGGTGGGGAAGACCTCCTGGCTCCACACCTTGTACAGGCCCTCGCCCGCCCAGGTTCCCGCGATGGTGTTCATGGCGAACAGAACCACCAGGGACGCGACCGAGTAGCCGCCGACGATCGCGGCCAGCGGCCCCAGCGCCAGAGAGGCCAGGCCGATCATGAGCAGTACGCGGCGGAGCGGGGAGTCCGCCAGACGCTGGAACAGCAGGGCTATCGCGATGCCGACGACCATGGTGCCCCAGCCGATCAGGCTGAAGACCCGGACGGTGGAGTGGCCCAGGTTCACCACGAGGTAGGCGCCGAACTGGCCGACGGTGTTCGGCATGATGCCGCTGATCACGAAGTACAGACCGGTGCCGAGCAACGCCATCCCGTACGGCCTGCGGAAGACGGCCCGCAGGTCTCGGCGCGGGGCGGACGCCGACGCGGTCCGGGACCGCTGCCAGGCGGCGGACTCCCTCACCCCGCGCCGCATGAACCACACGGCGAGTGACACGAGCAGCAGGTGTCCGAAGAGGATCTGCGTGGCCACGGGCCCCCAGCCCCCGACGAAGAACCCGAGGATCTGGACGACGGACACACCGGCGAGCCACAGCGTCTGCGAGTAGGCCACGGTGCTGCTCTGGCGTCCCTCCGCGGCCTCCTCGGCCATCAGCGCCAGCGAGGTGGGCACGTCGGCACCCATGGCGAGGCCGGTGACGACGACACCGGCGAACAGGACGGTCGGGTTGGGGGCGAGGATGACGGTGAGGACGCCGACCGCGTAGATCACGAGGTCGACCGAGTACACGGCTCGGCGGCCGAGGAGGTCGCCGAGCCTGCCGCCGACGACGGCACCGGTGGCGAACATCAGCATGAGGACGGAGTTGAGCGCACCCACCGCCCAGGCGCTCAGCCCGAACTGCTCCTGAAGGACGACGGATGACATCCCGACGGTGACGATGGTCGCGCCGTCGAGATAGGAGGCCATGCCGCCGAGGGTGGCGGTGGTCCAGGGGCGGGGACGTTTGGTGGTGGCGGACACGTGCGATCGCCTCACTTCGCTGTGGGTGCACGGGAGTTGAGCGGGCGGCCTCGACGCACTCGTGTGGAGGGGGCATATGAGTGGTCGGCGGGCCGCGCGGGAGCGGTCTGGGGAGAGCGGGACCGCGTGGGAGCGCGCGGGATCGGCTCCGGGCAGTCAGGAGGGGCTGTGCTCGGCGCGGACGCGCCGGAAGCCGCGCACGTCCGGGAAGGGAGGTTCGCTGTCGGGCCGCAGGTCCACCTGGAAGGTGTTGAGGATCAGGGCCAGCGTGGCGAAGTTCCCGAGCGCGATCACCAGGTCGACGAGAGCGGCCTCGCCGAACTCCTGGAGCGCGGCGGTGTAGGTGTCGTCGTCGACGAAGTGCTCCACCAGTGCCTGGGTCGCGAACCGGTGGAGCAGTTCCTCGTCGGCAGCCGTGTACCGCGGTTCCTCACCGCGGGCCAGCCGTCTCAGCGCAGCACCCTCGACGCCCGCCGCCTCCGCCTTGCCGACGTGGGCGTTCCACGAGTGCTGGGCATCGAAGTGGCGTGCGGTGACGAGCAGGGCGAGTTCACGCAGCCGTTCCGGCAGCGCGGACTCCTGTGTGCAGTACGTACTCAGCGCCTCGACGAGTGCACCTGGGCGAGGGCTGCGCAGCAACGCGTCGAACGGGCCGTGGACTCCACCGCGGCGTCGCGTGATCCGGTCACGGAGTTCGGCCTGCTCGGCGTTCGCTTCATGGAGGGGTGTCAGACGCACGAGATCCTCCTGCTGGTGATGACGGGGGCCGTGAGCGGCCCCTGAAAAACATGGCCGCAACCCGGCACGCGTGTCTATGAAGTGAACGCAACCCAGCAGGAATGCATACCTTGCACGGTAGGCAACGCAGTCTGATACGTGATGTTGAACGCTCCGCCTCCCAAGATCCGTCTGTGCGTTTGCTTTGTGAAGTCATCCTGGAGTCGCAGACCGCCTTGTGAACGTCAGTGGTAGCGGAAGGTGAAGCTGTCCGGATTGGGCACCGGCACCGAGGTTCCGGTGTCCGTCAGGGCGCCGGATCGCGGGTCGACGCCGAACAGATTCACCGTGCTGCTCACCTCGTTCGCGACGAACAGCCACCGTCCGCCGCGGTGCAGCGAGAAGCTCCATGGCGTTTGTCCCGCACAGGGAATGCGCTGGATCTCCGTGAGCGTGCCGGTCCTCCGGTCCGTCGAGTAGGCGACCAGGGTGTTCTCCCCGCGGTTGGAGGTGTAGACGTGGCGGCCGTCGCCGCTGATGGCCAGTTCGGCCGCGCTGGTGGTCCCGGTGTGGCCGGGCGCGTTGGTGGACAGGCTCTGGCGGAGTGTCAGCAGGCCGTGCGTGGCGTTCCAGTCCAGGGTCTGGATGTCCGCGGTCAGTTCGTTCAGGAGGTAGACGGTTCGGCCACCGGGGTGGAAGGCCAGGCGGCGCGGTCCCGATCCGGGCGCCGTCGCGTACGCGCGCGGGGTGCCGTCCGGCGTACCGGCGGACAGCGTGCGGGTGGCACGGTCGTAGGCATACACGAAGACGCGGTCGGCGCCGAAGTCCGCGACCAGTGCGTACCGTTCGCCCGGGTCGACGACCACATGGTGGGGGTGGGGTCCCAGCTGCCGTGGGTTGGGGCCGGAGCCGGTGTCCTGCACCTGCGAGGCCACGGCGCCGAGCCGACCGTCCCTGCCGATGGACACGGCCGACGCGCTGCCCGCCGCGAAGTCCGCGACGAGCAGGGTGTCGGAGCGGTCGTCCACGCCGATGTACGACAGTCCGCCGCTGCCGGTCGGTACGGGCTCCGTCTGGATCTCGCCGAGTTGCCGGAGGCCTCCGGTGGTGTCGTCGATGTGGAAGTACCGGATGATCCCGCCCTGTTCGCGGCCGGCGACGTACAGGACCGGGCGGGTCGGATGCGCGGCCACCCAGTTCGAGCTGACCGGCGCCACGGGCCCGAGCGGCGTCATGGTCCCGCGGACGGGGTCGAACCGGAGCGCGTACACCTGGCCCACGCCCCAGGTGCCGATGTAGAGCAGGTCCTCCTCGCGGTGCGACGTCGCCGCGCTCGCGGGGGTGGCGGCGAGGAGCGGGACCGCCGCCACGGCTGCCGCGCCCAGCACGGCTCTGCGGGAGGGCTGGGCTTGGTTGGAATCACTCATCGGGAAACTTCCCTTTCACTTCCGTGAGTTCAGGACTGGCGTGGTGCCCGGCGTCGGGTCGCGAGGCCCAGGCGCTTGAGGGCATAGGTGTCGAGGGCCGTGAGGGCACCGTTCAGGATGAGCGTCATGGCCACGAGAATGATCAGGCCGGCGAACTCGCTCGCCGCGTCGAGGTTCTGGGCGGCGGTGAACAGTTGGTGGCCCACCCCCTCGGAGGAGGCGATGAACTCACCGCCGATGACTCCGAGGATGGCCAGCGGCCCGCCCGTCTTGAGCGCGGCGAAGAACGGTGCGGCGAGCGTCGGGATGGTCACATAGCCGAGCACGTGGTGCCTGCGCCCGCCCATCACCTGGACGACCTCGACGAGTTCACGTTCTCGCAGCCGCAGGCCGAGGTAGACGTTGTAGAAGACGACGAAGGCCACGCCGGTCATGGCGATGGTGATCTTCGACCACTGTCCGATGCCGAAGAACAGCAGGAACAGCGGCGCGAGCGCGATCTTCGGGATGCCGTTGAGCGCCGCGACCAGCGGTTCGAGGACCCGGCCCGCGAGCGGGAAGGAGCCGAGGACCAGGCCCATCACCGTTCCGGCGGCCACGCCCAGGCCGAAGCCGGCCAGCACCTCGATGGCCGTCACCTTGATGTCGGTCCAGCCGGAGGCCGAGCCGAGGATCGTGCTCAGCGCGTGTGCCACGTCGGTGGGCTTGCTCACCGCGTATTCCGGGACGACGGGGCCGCTCATCACCTGCCACAGGACGAGGGCGATCGCCATCACCGCGATACGCAGAGCCACCACGGTGGCCGTGCCCCGCCACCGCTCGTTGTTCCGCCGGGCCGGTGTTCCGGCCGCGGTGTCGGGTTCGGATGTGGTCACGGCGTTGTCCGTAGCGGTCGCCATGTCTGCTCCTTACGGTCTGCGGCCGGGTCACGGCAGGTACTTGTTGGTCCAGTCGTCCGAGGAGACCTTCGCGTCCGGGACCGCTCCGATGCTCTTGACGAACGCCACGGTCTTCTTCCAGCCGGCGTCGGTCAGATCGTCGGTCTTCGGCCACTCGACCTGCTGGATGCTGCTCTTGAGTACGTCGTCGGACGCGCCCGTCATCGTCTTGCGGGCCACGCTCAGCACCGTCTCGTCGTCCGGGTGCGCGGCGATGTAGGCCGTGGCCTGCTGGACGGCCGTGGCGAAGCCCTTCACAGTGGCGGCGTTCGAGTTCGCGTAGCTCTTCTTCACGGCGACGACCTGGCCGTACCCGGCGTCCTCGTACGCCCACTGCGGCACCTTCAGCGGGTCGGCCACGACCACCCCGTCGCCGTCGTGCTGGACCTGCAGCGGGATCGGCTCGGAGGTGACGAACCAGTCGATCTCGCCCTTGGTGAGGGAGGCCTTGTCGGCGGCCGGGCTGGGCAGGGACACCCACTTCAGCTTGGTCGGGTCGACGCCGTGGGCCTTGAGGAAGAGCCCCGCCTCGGCCTTGGTGTTGGCGGAGCTGGCGCCGGCCGTCGAGTCGGCGAGGGCCTTGGCCACCTGTGCCGCCGGGGTGTCCGCGGTCAGGTCGTGCTTCTTGGCGAAGTCGTCGCTGACGACCAGGCCGAGCGGGTTGCCGCCGCCGTTCCAGCCGACCGCGAGTTCGGGCAGGCCCTTGGAGAGCGCGGTGAGGAAATTGGTCGGGCTGTCGTTGAGGAACTGCACCGAGCCCGACTCCAGGGCCGAGGTGCCGGTCGAGGCCGTCAGGGTCACGTACTTGACCTTGATGCCCTGCTTGTCGAAGTAGCCGTTCTCCTCCGCCACCCGGAGGGACAGGTCGAAGATGTTGCCGCTGATGCCCACCGAGACGGTGGTCTTCCCGTCGGCGCCGACCGAGGAGGAGTCGTCGCCGCAGGCGGTGAGCAGCGCGGCGCCGAGCGCCGCGGCGGACGTCAGCGCGAGGATCCGCACGCCGGTGTGGTTTCTCATGGGGACTCCTTTGTTCACCAAGCCTGTTGGGTGCCGAAGAAACGGATCCAGAAGTCGCTCCGGATCGGGTCCGCCACCGGGATCGGTCCGAAGTGGCCGCCGATTTCCATGACGGTTGCCTCGTCCGGGGCGTAGGCGGGCCAGTGGGGCAGGCCCGGGCCATTGGGGTCGCCGGTGGCGGCGAAGTTGGTCCAGTACGAGGAGACGGTCGCCGCGATCTCGTGGTCCTCGTCGGTCCATGGCGCGGTGCCGGGTGCGGGGTTGCCGAAGATGTAGTCGATCTCGGAGCCGTGTGAGGCGCGGCGCGGGCCGGGCCCCTCGGTCGGGGCGCGGTGGGTCCAGAAGTAGGTGCGGACCGGGCGAGTGGTGTGGCGGACCCAGTCCGTGCCCCAGAGGTGGGTGGAGACACGGGAGTTGTCGCGCACAGCGGCGCTGCTGGCCCGGGCCGCCCCGTCGTCCGTGGCGGACGGGTACAGGCGTAGGAACTCGTCCGTCATCGGGCCGAACTTCCGCTGGGCCGCGGCGAGATGGGAGTCGAGTGTGACGTGGACGGGCGGGGCGCCCGGGCGGGTCCTGCCGCGAGCGGCGCGCAGCGCGGCGAAGGCTGTCTCGGGTACGGCGCCGCTCTCGTCGAGGTTGTTGCCGGCGAGGTAGTCGACGTCGTTCTGCAGGCCCTTGGTGTACGTCTCGTCGTATCCGGCGGGGATCACCCAGCCGTCCACGACCGGGCGGAACAGCGGCGGTCTGGCGGTGGAGCCGGTCTCCACGGTGTCGTCGACCGGATGGTGGCCGTCGACCAGTTTCCGCCAGGGCAGGGACCGCAGTTCCTCGGGGGTGCGGGCGCCGTGTTCTCGCGCGTACTGGTCGCCGGCGGCCTCGGCGTCGGCCGGGAGCCGGTAGGAGGTGGCGAGGTAGCGGAGTTCGGGGTCGCGCGAGTAGCGGGCGTGGCTCTGTGCGACGGCGCGGTGGAAGAGGCCTCTGGCGAGCGGGGACATGGCGAGGAAGTTGACGGTGCCCGCGCCGGCGGACTGGCCGGCGATGGTGACCCGGCCGGGGTCGCCGCCGAAGTGCGCGATGTTGTCGCGCACCCAGCGCAGGGCGGCGATGCAGTCGAGCAGTCCGTAGTTGCCGGAGGCCGCGCTCGCATCGGTTCCGGACTCGTGGCTGAGGGCGGGGGTGGCGAGGAAACCGAAGGCGCCCAGGCGGTAGTTGAAGGTGACCACGACGACGCCCTTGCGGGCCAGGTTCTCGCCGTCGTAACGAGGGTGCGCGCCGGTGCCCTCGCGGAAGCCGCCGCCGTAGATCCAGACGAGGACCGGGCGGCGCTCGTCGGGTGCGGTCGCGCCCGTCCAGATGTTGAGGTTGAGGCAGTCCTCGCTCATGGGGACGTCGACTCCGGTCGCGGCCGCGTCCCTGGGTGCCTGCGGGCACATCGGGCCGAAGCTGCCGGCCTGCCGCACCCCTTCCCAGCGCAGCGGCGGGCGGGGTGGGCGCCAGCGCAGTTCGCCGACGGGCGGGGCGGCGTAGGGGATCCCGCGGAAGACGGTCAGCGAGCGGTCCCGGCCCGGCAGTCCCTCGACCGGGCCCGCTTCGGTGTGCACGGCGCGACGCAGGGGTGCCTCGGGGTTCATGGGGTCCTTCCCGCCCCATGCGAAACCGTCAAGTAGCCGACGGCCCAGGGGACTTGTCCGGTTGGTCCAGCAGCAGCGCACGGCGGGCGGAACCGACGTGGTGGCGCATGGCGGCGACGGCCGCCTCCGGGTTGCGGGTGAGGACGGCCAGGAAGATGGCCTGGTGCTCCTCCAGGGAGCCGGATCTCGGATGCGGCACCGCGAGATTGCGGTACTGCCGCATCACCAGCGGGTAGAGCAGCGTGTCGTAGGCATGGGCCAGGGTCTTCTGGTGGGAGGCCTCTTTGATCTGCTGGTGGAAACGCCGGTTGCCCCGCGAGTAGGCGTCCTGGTCGCCGCGGGACTGCGCCTCCTCCATCTCCGCGAGGGTCTGCCGCAGGGCGGCGATCTCCTCGTCGGTCGCCCGCTCCGCCGCCTTCCCCGCGAGGGCGGACTCCAGGGTCTCTCGGGCCTCCAGGATGTCCGCCGCCTCCTCCACGGAGAAGCTCCTGGTCCGCACCCCGCGATTGACCTCGCTGGTGATGTAGCCCTCCTGGGCCAGGCGCACCAGGACGGAGCGCATGGTGCTCCGCGACACGTTGAACATCCTGGTCAGGTCCGCTTCGGTCAGCCGTGTGCCGGGGGCGATGCTGCCCGACAGCAGCAGCGAGCGAAGCCCTTCGTACGCCTGGCTGTAGCGGGTGGCCGACGCCTTCGCCGTACCCGCGGGCTCGTTGCCGTCGCCGTGGTCCAATGTGACCGCCTCTGTGTGCCTTGGAGATGAGATCCGCGGCCGGAACCCTAGCCCACCGCACGTCAGGCCCTCGACGAGTCGAGCGCCGGATACAGGCGCCGGGCCGTTCCCGCGAAGATCGCCTCCCGCGCCGTGGTGGGCAGTGGTGCGAGGACGCTCCGGGCGAGGTCGAGGAGTTCCGTCAACGACTGTTCGGCGGCCGGGCAGTTCGAGCCCCAGGCGATGCGGTGGGCGCCGAACGCCTCGACGACGGGCGTGAGGAACTCGACGGCCTCCTCTCCCGCGGCGTGCAGCGGTTCGAGGTTGCGGTGGGTGAGCTTGAGGTGCAGGCCCGGGTGCGGAGCCAGTTCGGCGACCTCCTTGGCGGCCCGCCCCGGCGAGGAGGCGATGTCGGGGTAGCCGATGTGGTCGAGGAGCACCCGCACGGAGGGGAACCGCTCCAGTACGTCCACGAGCTGCCGGGTCGCCGGACCGAGCCGCATCTGGAGGCAGACGGTGACGCCCAGCTCACCCGCGACCTGCCAGAAGTCGTACGTCTCGGGCGCGGCGAACCACTCGCCCTGGACGGCCACGGTGCTGCCGCTGGTGAACAGCCGTACCCCGGCCAGGCCTTGGTTCGCGACGGCGGAGGTCAGCCGTGCGCCGGCGTCCGGGGCGAGAGGATCGAAGGTGCCGACGGCGATGAAGCGGTCGCGGCGGCTGTCGAGGACGTAGGAGTTGTCGTAGCCGTAGGCGGTGGTGGCCTGCACGAGGACGGCCTGGGCGATGCCCGCCTCGTCCATGCGGGCGGCCATGTCCTCGGCGGTCACCGGGCGGCTCTCGGCCCAGGCGGACGCCTTGCCGCCGATCGGCGACCAGGGGTACCGGTCGCGGTCCTCGGAGATGATGTGGCAGTGCGTGTCGACGATGTCCATGGCGACGGCTCCTCTCAGGCGTCCGGGTAGTCGCCCGCGGCGAACAAGGCTTGCGACTCGCCCGGGAAGCCCGTGTCGAGCAGCCCTTGGTCGCGGGAGTTGCGGACGAGGGCGGCGAGGCTCGGCTCGTTGGCGGTGAGGCCGTAGGGGACGGGGTCGCCGGCGATCTGCTCGGCCTGCCGGGCGAACCGCGGCAACGCCGTCCACTCCGGGTCGGCCGCCAGCTGCCGCCGCTTGGCCTCGGCGAACGCCGAGTACAGGGCGGTCGGCAGGCCGGGTTCGCGCTCGACCAGCTCCGTGCGGAGGGCGATGACGGAGTGCAGCGGGTAGACGCCCGTGCGCAGATACCAGTCGGAGGCGATCACGTCGGCCTGCGGGAACAGCGGGTACGGGGTGTCTCCCTCGGCCGCCTCGGGGTCGGCCGTCGCCGTCGCCGTCCAGCCGGCGCGGGGCGCACCCGCACGGCCGGTGCCGGCGTTGCCGGTGAACGCGGCGTCGATCTCCCCGGCGCGCAGCAGCTCGCTCAGGGAGCGCCCGTCGGTGACGCGCTCGACGTTCGGCGGGACGCGGCCCTCGACGTGGTCGTCGTCGTCCACGACCCACGTGATCTTGTCGAGCTCGACGCCGTACTCGTCGGCCAGGACGCCGCGCACCCACACACCGGTGCTCACCGAGTACGCCCGCACGCCCACCCGGCGGCCTTCGAGATCACCCGGGACGCGGATACCGGAAGCGGCGCCGCACTGGATGTCGCCGTGGTGGAAGCGGCGGTTGAGGAAGACGGGTATCGCGGTGAGGGGAACGCCTGCCTGGCGGGCCATCAGATACGACACGGGGGCCAGCTCGCACACGTCGAACTCCAGGTCTCGGATCATCCGCCGGTAGGCGCCGATGACCGGCCTGA
Source organism: Streptomyces sp. NPDC019531 (assembly GCF_044903305.1). Classification (NCBI taxonomy): domain Bacteria; kingdom Bacillati; phylum Actinomycetota; class Actinomycetes; order Kitasatosporales; family Streptomycetaceae; genus Streptomyces; species Streptomyces sp. NPDC019531. Next base: position 63,049 of record NZ_JBJDQL010000011.1, read on the forward strand.
CCTCGACCTCCTCGACGAGGTGGCCGTCCACGGCGACCGTGCCGTCGAGCAGCGCCCGCGCGTGGGGGTAGTCACCGAGGACCATCGAGAGCTTGTCCATCTCCTGCCTTTCGCTCGGTTTCGGGTACGTCCGCCACGGCCGCTCAGCCGCCGAGACGGGACGGGGGGACGCCCAGGGCCGCGCAGGTCCGCTCGACCAGCTCGTCGAAGTCGACGGGGCGGGGCAGTACCTCCTGGTCCAGCGCGTAGGCGGCGGCCTGGGCGACCGGGCCGCGCAGCGCGGTGAAGCCCACGGGGTCGAGGTCGGCGGGCCCTGCGGCGGCGCGCATCGCGTCGTATGCGGCGAGGATCGCGGCGGAGTGCTCGCGGGCGGCCGCTTCGGTGACACCGACGACGTGGTTGACGGGGGTGAAGCCCCTTCGGGCGGACCACTCGCCGGCCGCCTCACGGGCGTTGGCGATGGCGGTGCGGATACGGTCGTCGTCCGGCAGTTCGTTGCCCATGATCCCGAAGTCGACGCGGCCGTCGAGGAAGTCGGCCGGGAGCCGCGAGCCTTCGGGAGCGCGGTTCACCCAGGTCGGGTCCCGGTACCCGTCGACGTGCGCGTCCTCGTACGTCCACCATTCGACCTTGGCCAGGTCGACGCCGTAGTCCTCGGCGAGGAATCCGCGCACCCAGACTCCGGTGGTCTGGCTCCAGGAGCGGACGCCGACGCTGCGGCCCTCGACGTCGCCCACAGTCAACTCGCCCAGGGTGACGAGGGTTTGGTGCTGCGGGCGGCCGAGTGTGGTGACGGGGAGCAGCAGTAAGGGCTTCTCGGCGGCGATCGCCTGGAGCAGGGTGACGATGGCCAGTTCGCACAGGTCGACGGCCGCGTCGTTGACGAAGCCGCGTGATGCCTTGTGCACCGGCCGCACATCGAGCCGTTCGAACGGCGTCCCGGTCTGGCGTACGGCGGTTTCGGCCGCGGCCGCGAGGTCGTCGCGGCCCAGGACCACCTTCATGTCTCAGTCCTCCTGGAGTGGTGGCGCTCATGGTGCTGGCGCAGCAGGTCGGCGCCGTAGTCGTTGCCGTTGGGGGTGCGGACCACGGTGTGGATGTGGCGCCGCGTCGGTATGTCGTTGTCGAACATCACGCCGGCCTGGTGCTCGAACTCGATGAGCAGGACGGGGCTGTGGATGCGGTAGTAGAAGACGCCTTCGGGGTCGCCGATCCAGGCGAAGTGGGTGTCGGGTTCATGGGCGAGGACCTCGTCCAGGTGGACGCGCGCGTGGTACGGGTTCGCACGACTGGTGTAGCGAGAGATCAACTCCCTTGCCGCCGCGCGCTGTTCGATGGTCATCGCGGCGAACGGCAGGCCCTCATAGTTGAGTTCGTAGTTGTCGCGGAAGGCTCCGACAAAGAGGTCGGGGGGCAACTCATCAGCGATCACGGCTCGTTCGCGCTGGCCTGCGGCCAGTCCGGCGAACAGCTCCTGCCCCAGGGCCTCTTCCCGGCGGAAGACGGTCGTCCCGGCGTACTTCCCGGACTCGGCGGTGACGGGTTCGGCGCCGAGGAAACTCGGGGTGAGGACCATGTGGTCGCCGACGAGCACGCAGTTGACGTTCACGTGGTGACCGTCGAGCTGCCAGCCGAAGGGGCGGCCCTTCTCGGGGTCTCCGTAGACGCTGAACCAGTACAGCCACTCGTTGAGCAGGTCGGTCTCGCCGCGCAGTTCACCGATGGTCAGGTTGAGGTGCATCAGGTCGACGACCTGCGCATATCCGGCTGCGCTCAGGCTCTCGCGGACGAGGTCGAGGGCGAGGTGGCGTCGGGTGTCGTCGAGGTCCTCCAGGCACAAGCCGTGGCGCAGGAAGTAGCGGGCCCCGTTGGCCCAGTGGCGCCACGAGACGTCGTCGATCGGGAAGCGGCCCTCGCTGAGTTCCTTCGGCGAGAGCGCGGCGAGGTAGTTCTCGGCCGCCCGGCGGATGCCAGTGGTGTCGGCGCCGGTGCCGGTCAACGGGAAGAGCCCGGGTCGTGGGCCGCTCGGCGTGGCCACCCCGCGGAACGGTTCGTCGGCCGCCTTGCGTCGCCACTCGACCTTGGCGAGCAACTCCGGTGTCCACTCGGCCGGTTGGCGCGTGGGTGCCGCCCCGCGTTGACGTAGGCCCATGTCTGCCTCCTTTCGCTGACTCACTGGCTCACTGACTCAGGAACGACGTGTCCTTCTCGATGCGGGCGAGGTCGACGGGCGTACGGACGACCTGCTGTTCGAGGGCGTAACGGGCGGCGGTCTCCAGGCAGTTGGCGAGGGCATCGCTCCAGCCGGCGGCGACCGCGCGGCCCGCCGGGGTGTCGTCCCGCTCCCCCGCCGTCTGAGTGATGGCTCGCGCGAGGGCGTCATACAGCGCGATCATCGCGTCCGGCGCGGACTTCAGGACGTCGTCGCGCACCACGAGGAGGTGGTTCGCGGGGACGGTGCCATGCCGTTCGGTCCAGGCGCGGCCCGCGGCCTCGGCGTCCTCGATGACGGGGACCAGCGGTGTGCCCTGGACACCGATCGCGCGGGGGCCGAGCACGGCCGCCGTCACATCGCCGCCGCGCAGCAGCTGAGCGACGCTGCCCGCCCTCGTCGAGCGTTCGACGTACGGTGGCTCCCGGTACTGCGCCACGTGCGGTTCCTCGGTGGTGACCCAGGTGATGTCCGAGGCGTCGACGCCGTAGTCCTCGCGCAGGATGCCACGCACCCACAGACCCGTGGTCTGGCTGTAGGAGCGCACACCGATCCGCTGTCCGGCCAGCCGTCGCGGGTCGAGGGCGGGGCCGTCCGGCAGGCGGGTGAGCGAGCGGTGGTGGGTGGAGCCGATCATGACGACCGGGAGGAGCGTCACGGGTACGCCGGCTTCGCGCGCCTGGAGGTAGGTGGCGAGGGCCATCTCGCAGACGTCGTAGTCCAGTTGGCGGACCATCCGGGCGAAGGCCGAGTACAGCGGGGTGACCGACTCGAAGCGGCAGTCGACCCCCTCGACCGGGATGGTGCCGTCCTTGAGCGGGCGGGTGTGCGGGTAGTCCCCGAGCAGCACCGACAGTGTCATATCGGTTCCCTCCTCACACGTCCTCGCCGAACCAGAGGCGGCGGTAGGGGACGCTGAGCACACTGCGGGTGATGCGGACGTCGACGACGGTGGGGCGGGGGTCGCGCACATACTCGGCGAGGGCGGCACGCAGTTCGCCGGTGGTGCGGACCGTGGCTCCGGCGCCGCCGAGGGTGACGGCGACCGGCCCCAGCTCGGGTGTCGGGATCACGGCAAGCTGCGGATCAAGTCCCTTGGCGGCCGACTTGTGGTACTCGGCTCCGAGGCCCTCGTCGTTCATGACGACGACGAGCACCGGGATGCCGTAGCGGCAGGCCGTCTCGAACTCGGGCAGATGCATCAGGAAGCTGGCATCGCCCTCGACGACGAACGAGGGCCGCCCGCCGTCCGCGACGATCTTCCCGATGGTGAGCAGCGGGGCCTGGCCGATGGCGCCGAACATGCCGTAGTTGGAGACGACCTCGCGGGACCGCTGGAAGAGCATGGTGCCGAAATCGGTCTGGTGGCCGCTGCCGAGGACGAGGCCGATCTCGCCGGGGAGTTCGGCGTCGATGACGCGGATCGCCTCGCGCGGGTCGATGCGGTCCGGCTCGTTCACATAGCCGTCGGGCTCCTCCGGCGGAACGGCCAGACGGCGGCGTACCTCGTCGGTGTGGAAGCCTTCGGTCCTGACGGAACGCCGGGCGAGCTCTCGTTCCAGCTCGGTGAGCGCGGTGACCGCGTCCGCGCGGAGGTAGCAGTCGGCGGTGACGCCGTTGCCCATGACCAGGTGTTCGGCGGTGTCGATCTGCACGTACCGGGCCTCGGGGAAGAGGTAGCCGTGTTCGGTGGTGTAGTGGTTGAGGCTGGCTCCGACGGCGATCACGCAGTCGGCCTCCTGGAGGAGGTCCATCGCGGTCCGGTTGCCGTACAGGCCGGAGATGCCGACGTGGTGCTCGGTGCGGTCGTACAGCCAGTTCTTCGCCTGGAGGGTGGTGGCGAGGAGGGCTCCGGTGCGCTCCTGGAGGCGCAGGATGTGCTCCCCGGCATCCGCCTGCCGTGCGCCGCGTCCCACGATGATCACGACACGCTTGCTCGTCTGCACGATGTCGGCGGCGCGGGCGATGCGGGCCGGGTCCGGCAACGGCCGCTGCTGGTCGATGAGTTCGGTGGACGACGTGTAGGGGATGGCGTCCACGCCGTCGCCGTACTCGTGCTGCTGGAGATCGATGGGCGCGCTGAGCATCACCGGGCGGGACTCGGTGCGGGCGAGGTAGAAGGCCTTCTGGACGGCCTCCTCCGCCTGGTCCGCTCGCGAGAGGTGGACGAACCCGCACTCGATCGCGGCGGCGAAGCGGCCCTGGTCCAGGTACTGGGCGGCGGCCCGGTCGCCCCAGGCGGTCTCACCGCAGAAGGCGACCAGCGGGGTACCTGCGCGGGCGGCGACGATCATCGAGGTGGCGAGCTGGGAGACGCCGGGACCGCTGGTGGTGGTGAGGACACCGGGGCGTCCCGCGGCCCGCGCCCAGCCGTCGGCCATGCCGAGCCCGGAGCCCTCGTGGCGCACCTCGTACAGCCGCACTCCGCGCTGGGCCAGCGCGTTCATCCAGTGCATGTTGGCGTCGCCCATCATGCCGAAGACATCGCTGGTGCCTTCCTGGACGAACGCCTCGGCGAGCGCTTCGTAGACCTTCAACTCCGGCTCCCTTCCAGGGTGTTCTTCAGTCGGGGGTAGACCCGCAGCGCGTTGCCGCCCTCGATGAGCCTGCGGTCCTCGTCGGTGAGGGTGTCGACGGAGTCGAGCAGGTGCTTGGTGTCGTCGAAGCGGTGGCCGGTCTCCGGGTCGATGCCGCGGACGGCGCCGATCATCTCGGAGGCGAAGAGGACGTTGCGGGCCGGGATGACGTCCACCAGCAGTTCCATGCCGCGCTTGTGGTACACGCAGGTGTCGAAGAAGACGTTGTTCAGGACGAGTTCGTCGAGCGGCGGGCGGCCCTGGTCCTGCATCACGCCCCGGTAGCGGCCCCAGTGGTAGGGGACGGCGCCGCCGCCGTGCGGGATGATGAACTTCAGCGTCGGGAAGTCGGTGAACAGGTCCGACTGGCACAGCTGCATGAACACCGCGGTGTCGCCGGCCAGATAGTGGGCGCAGGTGCCCTGGAGGGCGGGGTTCCGTGACATCGCCACGTGGAGCATCGCGGGGACGTCGAGCTCGGCCATCTTCTCGTAGAGCGGGTAGTAGACCTTGTCGGTGAGGGGCGGGGACTGCCAGTAGCCGTCGGACGGGTCGGGGTTGAGCAGGCAGCCCACAAAGCCCAACTCGCTGACACAGCGCTCCAGTTCGGCGACGCTGTTGCGCACGGAGGACGCGAGCGCGTCGCCGGGCGACTGGGGCAGCTGGCAGACGCCGACGAAGCGGCCGGGAAAGAGGCCGCAGACACGGGCGATCAGGTCGTTGCTGACCTGGGACCAGGCCAGACTGGTCTGCTCGTCGCCGTGGTGGTGGGCCATCTTCCCGGCGCCCGGGGAGAACAGCGCCACGTCGACACCGCGTTCGTTCTGGAGCTTCAGCTGGCCCTGTGTGATGGCGGCCCTGATCTCGTCGTCCTCGATGTGCAGTTCGTCGGGCGAGACGCGTGCACCGGATTCCTCGAACGCCTTGATCTGCCGTTCTCGCCATCTGCCGAGCGCGGCAGGGGCCGTGGTGAAGTGGCCGTGGCAGTCGATGAGCATGGGTGTCCTTAGGAAAGGGGGTTGGGCGATCAGGAGCGGCCGGTCAGCGTGCGGCCCAGGTCGAGGCCCGGGTAGCTGCGCACGGGGGCCGACATCAGGAAGCGGTAGCCGTCGTCGAGCACTTGCTTGACGTTGTCGGCGGTGACGTGGGGGTGGCCCACGGCGACGCCTCGCGCCTGGCAGGTGTCCAGGACGCGGCGCTTGCTCTCGACCATGAGGGGGTGGTCGTACTGGCGGGGAATGCCGAGCTCCTGGCTCATGTCGCCCTCGCCGACGATGACGAGGCCGATGCCCGGCACCTCGTCGAGGATGCGCGGCAGGTTCGCGACACCGAGCTGGTCCTCGATCATGAGGGCGACGAGGATCTCGCCGTCGGGGTCGAGCGGCCACACATCGCTCTTGGCGTAGTACTGCTGGTTGGTCAGGCCCCAGTAGCGTGCCGCGGCGGCAGGGCTGTCGCCGCGCAGACCGGGCGGGTCGTGGCGGGGTTCGCCGGGCAGTGAGGGGTAGCGGCACGCGGCTACGGCGTTGCGCGCCTCCTCCACTGTGGAGATGTGCGGCCAGACGACGCCGTACGCGCCGAGGTCGAGGACCTGCTTGGCGTGCCACTGGGCCTTCTCGGCGCCGTTGGCGGGGATGCGGACCAGCGGGGTGAGAGCCGGGGCCAGGCCGTCGCCCTCGGCGATCTGACGGCGGTTCAGCAGGTACTGCAGGCTGTCGCGGAGGGCGACGACGTCCCAGGGTTTGTGCTCCATCTCGATGACCAGGGCGTCGTAGCGGGTGGTGGAGAACTCGATCGCGGCGGCGGGTTCGGCCGGGGCGAAGGACGCGAAGACGTGCTGCCCGGCCGCCAGACCGGCGATGACGTTATTGAGCCGTTGTGCTGTCATGGGCGGCCTCCTCACTCGGTGCGTGGGACGGGGCGGACTGGGCGCGTTGAACGTGCTGGGCCGGTCGCGGGTCGGCCGGCTGCGGAGCGGTGCTCCGTCGGTGCAGCAGCCGGGACAACCACGCCTTGAGACGGCGCAGCAGGCCGGGGGGTGCTGGCGGAGCGTCGGTCTGCTGATGTTCGGAGCGTGCTGCCGTGGGCTCGGCGCAGCGCTGGACCAGTTCGGCCGCGAAGTCCTTCGCCATCCGCGCGACCACGGCCCCGGCGCCCGACTCGATGAGCGGGGCGAGCTTGCCGGAGAGGGTCACCTCGCCCCGCAACGTCACCCGCGAACCGCCCGTCGCCGGCTCGTCGATGACCTGGAAGTCGGCGGTGCTGGCAAAGCGGGTGGCGCCCTGTCCGTCCCGGCCGCGGGCCATGAGGCGGCCCGAGCGCTCGGACTCGTCCAGCTCCAGGGTGACCCGGGCGGCAAACCTGACCCGGATCCCGCCGAACCGGACGACCAGGGACCCGTCGAAGGAGCCATCGTCGTGTGCCTGGCCGACTTCGGCGCCGCGTATGCAGGACACCACGTCGGAGGGGTCGGAGACGACTTGCCAGACCCGTTCCGACGGGCTGGGCACACTGATCTCTTCCGCGATTGATATCAAGGGTTGGACCTCGCTTCGCACACTGCTAGGCGGCATCCGACGATCGAAGGTCGGACTTGAACAGGCCCCAGAGGTCGTTGTAGATCTCGGAGAACTCACGCGACTCGATGAGGGAGCCGATGGTGCGGGGGCGTTCGAAGGGGACGGAGAGGACGCGCCGGATGGTTCCGGGGCCGTCGGACATCACGATGACCTCGTCGGCCAGGTAGATGGCCTCGTTGAGATCGTGGGTGACGAAGACGAGCGTGCCGTGCTGCTCCTCCCACAGGTTGAGCAGTTCCTGTTGGAGCTTGAGCCGGGTGATGGCGTCCAGCGGCCCGAACGGCTCGTCCATCAGCACGATGGAGGGGTCGTAGATCAGGGCCCGGGCGATCGCGCAACGCTTGCGCATACCGCCGGAGAGCTCCCGGGGGAAGTGGTCCTCGAACCCGTTGAGGCCGACGAGCCCGACCCAGTGGGCGATGCGTTCCTCGCGCTCCTGCTTCGGCACCTTCCGAAACTTCAGCGCCAGGCCGATGTTGGCCTTCACGCTCAGCCACGGAAGCAGGTTGGCCTGCTGAGTCACGTACGCCGCTTCGGAGTTGACGGCGGTGATCGGTTCACCGCCGAAGAACACCCGTCCCTCGGACGGGGTGAGCAGGCCGGCGGCCAGGTTGAGCAGGGTGCTCTTTCCGCAGCCACTGGGCCCGATGACGGCGACGAACTTTCCGCGGTCGATCTGGAACGACACGTCCTCGATCGCCGGTCGGTGACTGCCCGGGAACTCCAGCGTGACGTTTTCGAAGCGTAGGGCTTCTGGCTGAGGGGTCTGGGGGACGCGCTGCTTGGTCGACATCATTGTCTCCTTGACCGCTCCGCCGGCGGGCAGCACGGTCCTGCGCTCGTGTCTGTACAGCTGTTGTCTGTACAGCGGTCGAATGCGCCGTACAGGTAGTCCGTTTGGTCCGCGCGAAGGCCGCGCGATGTGGCGTACGCATCCGGTGAGGCGGACGGGATGGCCCGCTGGAAAGGCCGGCACACAAGGCCGGCACCTGGATTGTCCGACAAGAACTGCAGGGAACGTAACGCTGCCGACGCACGCCTGCAAGATGCGCGCAGGAAGTAGATGGGAATCTCAGAGAGTTGAAGGCCAGGGCAGCGCAACATTGTTGGACAATGCTCGACAGCTCATGAGGTGAAGCCGACGGCACGATCGACCGGGCAAGTCGGCGTGACCACTGGGACGACCAGGCACGTTGGCGCATGCGGCGGTCCGACGTTCATCCTCGACGCCTGAAGGCTGGGGGTCCGCTGAGCCGCGACCCTCTTCAGAGGTTGTAGGAAATCCTGTCACGCATATTGCTCACAATATTGCTGGGCACTACGTTTTCGTACCGCCGGTGCTCGGCCGCGGCGTCGGCACGATCTCCCCCGAGGTCGCCCTCCCCACGACCCAGCGCACTTCTCCTCGGCCGGCGTCTCCTCCCCAACTCCCCTCCACGCTCCGGGAGTCAACCCGCCATGTCCTCCTTCGCCATGCCCTCATCCATCAGACGTAGAGCAACGGCGGCGCTGCGCGGCCTCGCGGCCCTGGCCGCCGCGCTCGTCCTCACGGCAGGCGCCGGCGCGACGCACGCCGACGGGAGAACCGGCGGCGCCGCCCGCCTCGCCCCGCAGGTCGTCCACACCGGCACCGGTCCCACCGGCTACCGCGTCACCTTCCGCTACCGAGCCCCGGGCGCCGCCCGCGTCCAGATCAAGGGCGAGTGGTACTTCGCCAACCCCTACGAACTGTCCGCACTCACCACCGACGACGGCACCGCCCTCGAAACCCCCGGAACACCGCCCGCCCGATGGCGGCCCGGCGACATCCCGATCGCCTATCCCAACTCGCCCGCCGCCAACTGGCCCGTCGTCGACATGAAGAAGGGCCCCGACGGCGTGTGGACGTACACCACCCCACTGCCGTCCGGGACGTTCACCTACTCCTTCTACGCCGACTGCGCCGACGACACCCAGGCCACCTGCACCGCCGTCTCCGACCCGGCGAACCCGCCGTGGAACGAGCACGGCGGCAAGGTCTCCGGGACCATCGAGCGCACCAGCCAGGTGTACGTTCCCTCCGACCCTGAGTTCGGCACCGTCGACTACGCATGGCAGGGCCCCAGTTCCCCGGGGGCACGCGGCAGGCTCGCCCACGTCACCTATCCGGCTCCGACTTCCGTCACCCCGTCCGGCGAGAACTACCTCGCCGTCTACACCCCGCCGGGCTACGACGCCCGCCGCGCGAAGGCGTACCCCACCCTGTACCTCTTCAGCGGCGACGCCACCGAGATGGACTGGAGCACCCAGGGCGACGCGGTGAACATCCTCGACAACCTCATCGCCACCGGACGGATCGCCCCGATGGTCGTCGTCATGCCCAACACGGCCGGCTTCCCCGACTCCACCGGCTACGCGTCCTTCGACCGGAACCTCACCGACACGCTCATCCCGTACGTGGAGTCCCACTACCACGTCTCCACCGCGGCCACCGGGCGCGCCGCCGCGGGCCTCGGCTACGGGGCGTCCCTCACCAACTCCCTGCTGTTCGGGCACACCGCCGAGTTCGGCTCGTACGGGGTCTTCAGCCCCGGCAGGCGCGGCAACTACACGCTGCCCGAGGCCTCGTCGCTCTCCGACACCCAGGTCGCCGCGCTCCGGCAGGCCCGGACCTATGTCGGCGGCGGGTGGCAGGACCCGAGTCACAACTACCACGCGGGCGAGGTCGCCCTGCTGACCGGCCTGCGCGTCCCAGTCACACCGGGCTTCGTCAACGGCGGCCACAGCTGGTTCGCGTGGCGCCTCAACCTCGAAGAGTTCCTCACCCGCACCGCCTTCTTCCCCTCCGTGGCGGGTTGAACAGGCCTGTCCGCTTCGTACGACCGCCCCGCGCACCACTCATCCCTCAGTGACCGGGAGATCCGCATGACCGTGCCCGACAGCCACCACCCCACTCCGCCCGTCCCGGGGTTGCCCCGACGGGACTTCCTCGGCCGCACCGCGGGCATCACCGCCGGCCTCGCCGCGGGCGGTGCAGTAGTCGACGCCCTCGGCGCGCAGCCCGCCTCGGCGGCCCCGTCACCGGCCGCCCGGCCACTCGGAGGCAGGCCGGTGCGGACCGAGTCCGGCATGGTCTCCGGGGTGCCCACCGCGACGCCGGGTGTGACCGTCTTCAAGGGGATTCCCTACGCCGCGTCCACCGCCGGCGAGAACCGGTGGCGGCCCCCGCAGCCCGCGCGGTCCTGGAAGGGGGTCCGCGAGGCCGGCACGTTCGGCGACGCTCCCCCGCAGGCGTCGACCACCCTCACGATGAGCGAGGACTGCCTCAACCTCAACATCTGGACGGGCGCGACGAGTTCGAAGGACCGCCGCCCGGTATATGTGTGGATCTACGGCGGCGGCTTCTCCGCCGGCACCGGCTCGGACCCCGGCTTCGACGGATCGGTCCTCGCGAGCAAGGGCATCGTCGTGGTGACCTTCAACTACCGCCTCGGCGCTCTGGGTTTCCTGGCCACACCCGAGCTGAGCGCGGAGGACATCCACGGCGTCTCGGGCAACTACGGCCTGCTCGACCAGCTCGCTGCCCTGAAGTGGGTACGGCACAACATCGCCGCGTTCGGCGGTGATCCGCGCCAGGTCACCGTAGGCGGCCAGTCCGCGGGAGCGGGTTCCACGGACATGCTCTCGATGTCCCCGCTCGCCACCGGGCTCTTCCAGCGCTCCCTCGCCGAGAGTCAGGTCCGCCACCCGCGCGACCCCGAACTGCGCTATCTGGGCGTGTCACTGCGGCACATGGACACTGCCCTCCAGCAGGGCGTCGCCTACGGTACGGGGAAGGGCGCGACCACCCTGGCGGAACTGCGCGCGCTGCCCTGGCAGGACTTGACGGACGGCGCCTCACTCAAGGACGAGACGATCGACACCAAGTCCGTCGCGAAGCCGCCGCTGTTCCGGCCGGTCGTCGACGGCTGGGTGCTGCCGGACGGATACCTGGCGACCTACCAGGCCCACGCCCAGAACGACGTCTGGTACATGGCCGGCAACAATCTCGACGAGAGCGGAGCCGTGCCCGAGACCGCCTTCGCGTACTGGCGCGAAGCGGGCTACCCGGACCGCCCCGGCGCCCCGCCCGTCCACGTCACCCTGGACGGCTACCGGAGCGCGGCACAGCAGAAGTTCGGCACGATGGCCGACGAGTTCCTCGCGCTCTACCCTGCCGGCACGGACGACGAGGCGGCCCTCGCAAGCAACGACGCGATCCGCGACAACTCCCGGGTCTCCACCTACCTGTGGGGCATCGAGTGGGCCCAGGGCGCCGACCGGCCGATGTACACCTACTTCTGGACACACCGCCCGCCGGGCCCCGACCACGACATCCGGGGCGCGTACCACGGCTCCGAGATCGTCTACTTCTTCGGCAACCTCTACCCGGCCACCCAGGGATGGACCGACCAGGACCGTGAGATCGCCGACACGATGTCCTCCTACCTGGCGAACTACGTCACCAAGGGCGACCCGAACGGTCACGGCCTGCCCCGCTGGCCCGCCCACCGCCCGGACTCCCCCACGGTGATGGAGGTCGGTGAGCACTACGGCCCCATGCGCGTGGCGTCCGCCGAAAAGGTCGACTTCTGGAAGCGGTACTTCGCGACCCAGGACGCCTGGTGACACCGGCGCCCCCACACAAGAAGGGCCCTCACAGGCTGTCGCCCGCGAAGACCCTTCGCACCGTCGGGACGACAGGATTTGAACCTGCGACCCCTTGACCCCCAGTCAAGTGCGCTACCAAGCTGCGCCACGTCCCGGTGCCCATCTGACCTGGGGTTTCCCCTGGCCGAACGTGCAGGGAAACCATACCGCACTCGGGTCGGTGGTCGCGCACTCCTTTCCGGGCCGGACCTCAGGTTTGGTCGAGGCAACTCGATCCTCCGCATGATCTACGACCTCGCGTCCGGGCCGGTCGCATGTGGTCGCGGCCCGGGTCCAACCGAAGTCCGCCCCGGCACTGACCGGACTGCGGCCCGTCCTGCGCACCCCTGGCGAGCGCGGCCGCGTCCTTCGACTGGCCGACCGGCGGGTACCCGCACCTGGCCCCCGGTGACGTGGGGGCACGCGCTCGCTACGAGAGCGGTCTGCGCGGCTTCCTCGGCCGCCAGGAGTCGCGCGACGAGCGGGAGCGCGACGAACAGAGCCTAGGAACCCCCGTCCGCGCCCGGCAGCCCCAGCCCGGGATACGCGTCGAGCAGCCGGGGCGGTGCCGCCTGCCGCCAGGAGTCGGCGAGGATGTCCCGCAGTTCATCTTCGTCCTCGATCGAGGCCAGGCGAGCGCGCACCCATGCGAACTGCGCCTCGTGGTCGGCGATCCAGAACTTCCCCGGCTCGGCCAGCACCAGTTCGTCGCGCTCCTCCTTGGGGCAGCGCACGGCGATGGAGGTCTCGTCCTCGGGCAGCGTGGCGAACATCTTCCCCGCGACCCGGAACGTGGGCATGCTCCAGGCGATCTTCTCCGTCGTGTCCGGCAGGGACAGGGCGATACGGCGTACGTCTTCGGCGTCCGGCATGACAGGCACCGTAGCCGTCCGCACTGACAATCACCTGGTGGGAGCGGCCACACCGAGCTGCTTGTAGTACAGCGTGGTCGGCCGCAGCACCCCGGCGGGGTCCGCCGCGTAGTCGGGGATGACGCCGGCTCGGGTCCAGCGGGCGGAGACGTAGAGGCGTTCGGCGGGGCTGCCGGTCTCGGTGTCGAGGTGGAGGAGGGTGATACCTGCACCGGCGGCGGCCTCCTCCGCGAGTTGGAGGAGTCGGCGCCCGAGTCCTTGGCCACGGGCCTCCCGGTGCACCATCAGCTTGACGAGTTCGGCGCGATGACGGCTGTTGGGTTTGTCGGGGAACGGGAAGACCAGGCTGACGGTCCCGACGAGCCGGCGTCCGTCATGCGCGGCCCACACCGCCCACCGCCCGGCGGCGACGGCGCCCGCCCGCTCCTTCCACCAGGCGACGGCCGCCGCGCGGTCCATGGACGCGAGGAATCCGATGGAGGCCCCACCGTCCACGGTGTCGACCAACAGCTCCGCCAACTCATCAATACGGTCCATGAGTTGGGCCTCGTCCAAGCGGGTGACGATCACGGCAGCACCACCGCCAGCACGTACCGCGCCTCGTCGGAACCGGCACATCGGAACCGCGTCGGCCCCCACACCCGCAGCCGCAGACAGTCCCCGATGCCGAGACGGTGCTCGACGTCCTGGGCGGTGACGTCGAGCGCACCCTCCAGCACCCAGATGTGCTGCTCCAGACCGGGCACGGGCGGCCGGTCGTAGGCGATGTCGGCACCGACAGCGAGCCGTCCCTCGACCAGTTCACCGCGCAGCCCGGGGTGCGGGGGCGACACGGACCGCCGTACGAACCCGGAGGCCGGGTCCTCCCACACCACCTGCTCGGCATCCCGCACCAGCGGCGCGGGCTCGGCCTCGACCTCGCTGAGCAGCTGGGACATGGTCCGCCCGTACACCCCGCACAGCCGGTTCAGCAGCGAGGCGGTGGGGCTGATCTCGGCCCGCTCGGCCCGGGAAAGGGTGGACTTGCTGACGCCGCTGCGCTCGGCGAGCTCCCCCAGGGACCACCCGCGGTCGGCCCGCAGCTCGGCGAGCCGGGCACCGAGCCGGGTGTCGACTGGGTCCGGTCCGACCTCAGCTTGTTTCACATCCGGGATTCTATCCCGGATATGAAACACGCCTGACCGCCACCCGCGTATGCGTGGCCGCTCCCCTACTCCTGGGCGACGGCTTCCAGCGCGTCGAGGACGGGACGGATCAGGGGGTGCTCCTCGGCTCCCCGCCGTACCGCCGCGAAGACCCGGCGGGTCGGAGCGGTCCCGTCCACGGGCCGTACGACCACCCCGGCGAGGTCCATCCCGATCAGCGCCGACCGCGGCACCAACGCCACGCCCGCACCCGCCGACGCCAGTGCCACCACCGCGCGGAAGTCGTCCGAGGAGTGCTCCAGGCGTGGCTGGAAACCGGCGTTCTCGCAGGCGAGGACCACCACGTCGTGGCAGGGGTTGCCGGGGTAGGGGCCGATCCACGGGTCCTTGGCGAGCTCGGCCAGCGGCACCTCGCCCGCGTCGGCCAGTCGGTGGCTCACCGGTACGACCGCGTCGAAGGGCTCGGCGTACAGCGGCACGTGCGCGAGGCGGGGGTCGTCGGCCGGCGGGGCCCCGCGGTACTCCACCGCGACCGCCACGTCGACCTGCCGGTCGAGCACCATCGGCACGCTGGCGTCACCCTCGGCGTCCTGGACGCGGAGGTGGATGCCGGGCGCCGTCGCGGCGAGCCGGACCACCGCGGGCGCCACGACGAGGGCGATACCGGTCGCGAAGGAGGCGACGGTGACCGTCCCGGCCTCCCCCGATCCGTACGCCGCAAGCTCGGCCTCCGCCCGCTCCAGCTGGGCGAGGACCGCGTTGGTGTGACTGAGCAGGATCTCGCCGGCCGGAGTCAGCCGTACGCCCTTGGCGCCACGCTCGACGAGCCGGTGGCCGGTCTCCTGCTCCAAGGCCGCGAGCTGCTGGGAGACCGCCGAGGGGGTGAGATACAGCGCGGCGGCAGCCGCCGTCACCGTGCCGTGGTCGGCCACCGCACGAAGGATGTGGAGCCGCCGAGCTTCGATCATGGGATCGATTATCGCAATACGTCCGGACTAGCCCGCCAGCTCGGCACGGGCCGCGACGAAGGCGTCGACCGCGCGGTTCACGTCCTCGGTGGAGTGGGCCGCCGAGAGCTGCACCCTGATGCGCGCCTGCCCCTGTGGAACCACCGGGTACGAGAAGCCGATCACGTACACGCCCCGCTCCAGAAGCAGCTCCGCCAGCCGGCCCGCCTTCGAGGCGTCCCCGATCATCACCGGGGCGATGGCGTGATCGCCGGGCAGGACGTCGAAGCCCTCCTCGGTCATCCGGCGGCGGAACAGGGCGGTGTTCTCGCGCAGCCGCACCCTCAGGTCGTCCGCCGACTCCAGCAGGTCGAGGACCTTGAGGGAGGCCGCGGCGATCACCGGGGCGAGCGTGTTCGAGAAGAGGTACGGCCGTGAGCGCTGGCGCAGCAGGGCGACGATCTCGGCGCGGGCGGCGACGTAGCCGCCGGAGGCACCGCCGAGTGCCTTGCCGAGGGTGCCGGTGACGATGTCGACGCGGTCCATGACGCCGTGCAGTTCGGGGGTGCCGCGGCCGCCGGGGCCGACGAAGCCGACCGCATGGGAGTCGTCGACCATGACCATGGCGTCGTGGCGGTCGGCGAGGTCGCAGATGTCCTTCAGCGGCGCGACGTAACCGTCCATGGAGAACACTCCGTCGGTGACGATCAGCTTGCGGCGGGCGCCCGCGGCCTCCTTCAACTGCCGTTCCAGGTCGGCCAGATCACGGTTGGCGTACCGGAAGCGACGGGCCTTCGACAGCCGGATGCCGTCGATGATCGACGCGTGGTTGAGCGCGTCGGAGATGACGGCGTCCTCGGGTCCCAGCAGAGTCTCGAAGACTCCGCCGTTGGCGTCGAAGCAGGAGGAGTACAGGATCGTGTCCTCCTGGCCGAGGAAGGCGGAAAGGCGTGCCTCCAGCTGCTTGTGCACCTCCTGCGTGCCGCAGATGAAGCGCACCGAGGCCATGCCGTAGCCCCAGCGGTCCAGGGCCTCGTGCGCGGCGGCGATCACCTCGGGGTGGTCGGCGAGGCCGAGGTAGTTGTTGGCGCAGAAGTTGAGGACCTCACCGGGACGGCCGCCCGCGGAGACGTTCACGGTCGCGGACTGCGGGGTGTCGATCACCCGCTCGGGCTTGTGCAGACCGGCGGCGCGGATCTCGTCGAGGGTGGCGCGCAGGTCGTCGCGCACGGAGTCGAACATCGTCAAGTCCCTTGGTCAGTTGGTCCAGTCGAGAATGACCTTGCCGCCGCGGCCGCTCGCCGCGTCGGCGAACGCCGCCTCGAAGTCGCGGTGGCCGTAGCGGCCGGTGATCACGGGGGCGAGGTCGAGGCCGCCCTCCAGGAGGACCGACATCGCGTACCAGGTCTCGAACATCTCACGGCCGTAGATGCCCTTGATGGTGATCATCGAGGTGACGATCCGCGCCCAGTCGACCGGGAACTCCGCGGTCGGCAGCCCCAGCATCGCGATCCGGCCGCCGTGCGTCATGTTGGCGATCATGTCGCGCAGGGCCTCGGGCCGCCCGGACATCTCCAGACCGATGTCGAAGCCCTCGCGCAGCCCCAACTCCCTCTGTCCCTCGACGATCTGAGCCCCCGACACATTGAGTGCGAGACTCACGCCGATCTTGCGGGCCAGCTCCAGGCGCTCCTCGCTGACATCGGTGATCACGACGTTGCGGGCTCCCGCGTGCCGTGCGACCGCCGCCGCCATCAGACCGATCGGTCCGGCGCCGGTGATCAGCACGTCCTCGCCGACCAGCGGGAAGGACAGCGCGGTGTGCACCGCGTTGCCGAACGGGTCGAAGATCGCGGCCACGTCGAGCTCCACGGGAACGCGGTGCACCCACACGTTGGCTGCGGGCAGGGCGACGTACTCCGCGAAGGCCCCGTCCCTTCCGACGCCCAGCCCGACCGTGGCCCGGCACAGGTGCCGCCGCCCGGCGAGGCAGTTACGGCACTTGCCGCACACGAGGTGTCCCTCGCCGCTCACCCGGTCGCCGAGCTTGATCTCGGTGACATCGCGCCCGGTCTCCACGACCACGCCGACGAACTCGTGCCCCAGGACGAGGGGCGTGTGGATCGCCCGCCGCGCCCACCCGTCCCAGGACCGGATGTGCAGATCGGTGCCGCAGATGCCGGTGCGCAGCACCTTGATCAGTACGTCGCCGGGCCCGACGGCGGGCTCCGGGACGTCCACGAGCCACAGCCCGGGCTCCGCCTTCTCCTTGACCAGCGCCTTCACGCTACGGCTCCTGTGGGTGCGAGGGGTGGAAACGCCCTGCAATCTGCCGTACGGCACCGTCCCGGTCCATCGAGGATTTCTTAAGCGGTGCCACAGCTGGGCTTCACGCCCGTTGCCGGCGCTCGAAGTACCCGATCAACTCGGCGGCCGGTGCCGGGACTTCAGGTACGGCCCCGCCGTCGACGGCGCGGGCGCTCATCTGTAGCAACAGGCCGGTGGCGGACCCGGACCGACTTGACCGTGCCGATGTCGCGCATCAGGGAGCCCTTGCGGCGGCCGCGGCCGTCCGGCGGGTCGGCTTCCCGCACCAGATGGTCGTACCAGGACACACGGTCCCCGAGCAGCAGCGAGAATCGACCGAGGACGCCCGGCCCGCCGCGGCGGACCCGACGCATTCGCCCAACTGACGTGGAGCCGCTGATGACCACCGCACGGGACCTCGCGATCGTCGCCCTCGACGAGGCGACCGACAAGCCGGTGGAGCAGGGCGATCTGTCGCTCACGCTCGCGGGAGCCGAGGTGCTCGACCTCCTCGACGCCCACGCCCTCGTACTGGACGGCGACCGCATCCTGCCCAACGCCCCATCCCCCACGGGCGACCGCCTGTTGGACGAGGCCGCCGCGTCACTCGTACGGCAGGAGCCGTACGAGTCGGTCGAGGACTGGCTGTGGCGCCGGGGTCGCGGGCTGTCCGCGGCCTACGTCGACGACCTGGAGCGGATCGGGCTGACGACCCGCTCGCGGGGCCGCCGGATCCCGCTGCGGACCGGGCGGACGGAGCTGGTGGACTCGGCGGCCAGGCAGCGGGCCGAGGAGCGCCGGGCTGCGGGCGAACCCGTCCTCACCGCTCTGGCGGCCGCCGCCGGGATCGGTGACGAACCGGCCGAGGAGCTCACCGACGAGGCGGTCACCGTGCTGGCCGCCGTCGGGGACGCGGTGATGGAGCTGGAGGCCGTACGTCAGCGGAAGGTCATCGAGGACGCCGCGTTCGACAATGTCTGGCGTGGTTACTAGGAGGCTGCGACACCGGGCCAGGCCCGGCAGTTGCCCCGCGGAGGACTCAGTCGCCGGGGACTGTTGTAGCGCCTGGCGAACATCACCTGGCCCTCCGGCTGGCCATCACCGCCCGCGCCGCCTCCCGGGCGTCGGACACGGTGGCGTCGCCGCGGTCGCGCGCCTCGGCGACGCCCGCCTCGGCCATGTCGACCTGCGCGTCGAAGATCTGCTGCGACCGCACGGGCTCGGCATGGCCGGCTGCGCTGACCGGCGCCGGTCTGCTCGAAGAGCCCCCTTGCAGATCTCGGCCACCCACGCCCGGCGTCGAGTGGCCGCGCCCCTCGATGAGCGAGCGTGCGGCACCGGGAATCCTCTCCCTGACATCACGGGTGCGTCCCACACAGCGGGTGGACGTGAGTACTGGACGGGTCGGCCGGCGAAGTGGCCGTCTCGCTCGTCACAGCACCGGGAGCCCGTCGGTCTCCCGTCGCTCCAGGCGCGTGACCAGTTCCGCCGCCGATGCCTTGATCGTCTCCAGGCCGGGCCTGCCCCAGGGGCGCGGTTCCACGTCGACGACGCACACGGTGCCGAGCACCATGCCGGTGCTGTCGATGAGCGGTGCGCCCAGATAGCTGCGGATGCCGAACGCGTCGACGACCGGATTGCCCGCGAACCGCGGGTAGTCGCACACGTCCTCCAGGACCAGCGCCTTGCGCCGGACCACCACATGGGGGCAGAAGCCATGGTCACGGGCCAGCTCACGACCCAGCACCGGCGTACTGCCGTCAGCCTTGACCACGACGGCCGGCGCCACCTCCGGCAGGTGCAGGCCCGCGAAGAACTGCCGTTGCTCGTCCACGAAGTTGACCATCGCGTACGGCGTCCCGGTGAGCTCCGCGAGGTGGTCTGCGTAGGCGTCGAGGGCGGGGTCCACCAGTGCTCCCAGACCGAGTTGACCCAGACGTCTGGCCCGGGCGGGGGCCTCCTTGTCCTCGGGGGTGAGCAGCAGACGACCGGTCGGCCGCGACGGGTCATACCTCATGGGCGGGCTCCGTCACTGTGGACGCGGGTCATATACGGGCTCCGTGGCGGTGTGCGGGGGTCACATGTGGGCGCCGTGGCTCGGCGCGGGCGCCGGGCTGTGGGCGATGAGATGCCGTACGAGGGTGAGCAGGGTCTGTACGCCGGAACTGGAGATCCGGGCGTCGCAGCGCACGATGGGGATCTCCGGCGGGAGGTCGATGGCGGCGCGGACCTCCTCGGGGTCGTAGCGGTACCCTCCGTCGAACTCGTTGATCGCGACGATGAATCCGAGGCCGCGCTGCTCGAAGAAGTCCACGGCCGCGAAGCAGTCCTCCAAGCGGCGGGTGTCGGCGAGGATCACCGCCCCGAGCGCGCCCTCGGAGAGCTCGTCCCACATGAACCAGAACCGCTCCTGACCGGGCGTGCCGAACAGGTACAGAACGTGTTCCGGATCGAGGGTGATACGGCCGAAGTCCATGGCCACCGTCGTCTCGACCTTGTTCTCGATACCGTCGAGACTGTCGGTCGCCGCGCTGACCGTGGTGAGCAGCTCCTCCGTGCTGAGGGGGGCGATCTCGCTGACCGCGCCCACGAGGGTCGTCTTGCCGACTCCGAACCCGCCCGCCACAAGGATCTTGAGTGCGGTGGGGAACGGGTCAGAGTTGTCGTCGTAGTCCATCGAGCACTGCCTCCAGAAGAGCCCGGTCAGTCGGGTTGTGGGTGAACTCGGGGGGCTTGGTGGTCAGCGCCCCGCAGTCCACGAGGTCGGACAGCAGCACCTTGGTGACCACCGCCGGCAGCTTCAGATGCGCGGCGACCTCGGCGACCGAGACGGGCGCGCGGCACAGGTCGAGGGCCTGCGCGTGTTCGGGGCCGAGGTAGCCGAGGGGGGTGGCACCGGTGGCCATCACGTGCGACAGGAGGTCGAGCGCGATGGTCGGCCGGGTGCGGCCGTTGCTGACCGTGAAGGGCCGCACCAGCCGTCCGGCCGCGTCGTCGAGCCAGGGCCCGTCGCCGGCCGCCGCCACGCTCAAGGCCTCATCGCCGAGGGTTCGACGGCGTGCTGACGGGGCGCGGTCACCAGGTAGGGGCGGACGCTCTTGACCAGCATCGCCATCTCGTAGCCGAGCACGGCGGCATCGGCCTCCCGCCCCGCCAGGACGGCGAGACAGGTGCCGGAGCCCGCGGTGGTCACGAACAGCAGCGTCGAGTCGAGTTCGACGACGACCTGGCGGACCTCTCCGCCGTCGCCGAAGCGGACGCCCGCGCTGCGGCCCAGGGAGTACAGGCCGGAGGCCAGGGCGGCCATGTGGTCGGCGCTGTCCCCGTCGAGACCGTGGACCGACTTCACGAGCCCGTCGCAGGACAGGAGGACCGCGCTGGTGGTGTGCGGTACGCGCTGCACGAGGCCGCTCATCAGCCAGTCGAGATCGGATGCATGGCCGGTCGGCGCTTCGCTCGCCATGGTGGATCGACTCCTTGAGGTACGAAGGTCTGCGGGAGCGCTGGGGGGTGGGGTGAACGCGGGGGTGGTCATCCGGCGGGTGCGCTCCCGTCGTGCCGGTGGGTGTTGCGGTCGAGATCGAGGTCGAGGCCGGGCGCGGGGACTCCGTCCCGTCCGCCGTGCACCTCGGATATGTGCGGCCGCTCCATGGGGGTTACGTCCAGGGCGGCCGACTCGATCGTGGATGCGGCGTCCGTGTGGCTCGCGCCGAAGTCGAAGGAGGCGGACGGTTCGGGGGACGGGGCCGGGCGGGACTGGAGCGGGGTGGTGTGTGCGCGGGCAGTAGGGATATGAGCGGAGTCCGTGTGGGCCGGCTCCATGGTCACGGGGTCGGCGTGGGAGGACCCCATATGCAGGGAGTCGATGTGTTCTGATCCCATGCGCTCGGAGGCCATGCGCTCGGACTCCACAGGTTCTGAGCTCACATGTCCGGGCTCCATATGGGCCAAGTCCCCGTGGGGCGACGCCATGTGTGTGGAGTCCGTGGGGTCGGCCCCCAGGCGGGCAGTCACCATCGGCGCGTCCGCTTCTCCATGGGTGGGTTCCAGGTGCTGCTGAGCCTCCGCGAGGCTGATCCCGCGCTGGAAGGCGGCCATCAGTCCCGGGTCGTGGCCGGCCAGGTACTCGGCGTCCTGCCGTGGCGCGGGCCCCCCGCGCAGTTGGGGTGCGATGTGCTCCTGGGCGCGGCGTCGGGGCAGTTGGGGCTTGCCCATGGTGCCGCGCACGGTCCCGGTGCGCGGGGTGGGCGGCACCGCGACGTGCTCCGCGACCAGCCGCCGGTCATCGGCCCTGATGCCGGGCACGGCATCGGCGGGATTGGACCGCCCCGCCCGGGCTCCGCGCACCGGCAGCGGTGTGGGCCGCGCACCGTCGGAAGCCGCCCCCCTGCCATAGGACAGCGCACCACCTCTCGACACCCCACTCCCCTGCGGTACGGCCCCACCAGCACCGCCGGACAGACGCCCGCCGCCGTCCGGTGCGACAGCCCCGCCACCCGGCAGATGCCCCCTCCCGTTCGACACGCTCCCACCCGGCACTCCCGAACCGTCGTTCGGCAAGGAATCGCCGCCCGGCAGGGACTCGCCGTGCGCACGCCCACCGCCCGGCAGAGACCCACCGCCACCGGACGCGCCCCTACCGCCCCCCGGCAGGGAGTCGGTGCCGCCGTGCCCACGCCCCCCATCGCCTCGTACGGCCGTTCCGCCCGGGAGGGAACCACTGCCGGCCGACACCACCCCCCGCCCGTTCGTCCCCTGCCCACCGCCGCGCGGCACCGCTGCGCCCCCGTTCGCCCCCGGCGTCCGTCCGCCGTCGCGCCCCGAGTCCGTCAGCCGCGCGGACTCACGGCTGGAAGGCTCACGGCTCGAAGGCTCACGGCTCGACGACTCCCGTCGGCGCGGGTCCGCCTCGGGACGCGCTTCCGCCGGTGCCCCCCGGTGCCGGGCCTCGTGACCGCTTCGCGGTTGCTCCGGGCCCTGCGGGGGCACGCCCGCCCCCAGCGCCCCGACGGCCCCCGTGGCCTCCGGCTGCTGCGCGCCGACCGCTCCCGGAGCCGATCCCAGCAGCGCCTGCGGCACGACGAGAACGGCCTGGACGCCGCCGTAGATATTGGTCTGGAGCCGGACATGGATCCCGTGCCGCTTGGCCAGCTGTGAGACCACGAACAGTCCGATGCGGCCGTCTGCCAGCAGGCTGGCGACATTGACCTGATCCGGGTCCGCCAACAGGGCGTTCATCCGGTGCTGTTCGGCGACCGGCATGCCGAGTCCGCGGTCCTCGACCTCGACGGCGAGGCCCGAGGTGACGAGGTTGGCGCGGAGCAGGACCTGGGTGTGCGGCGCCGAGAACACCGTGGCGTTCTCGACGAGTTCGGCCAGCAGATGGATCACGTCGGCGACGGCGTGTCCGCGCAGGGTGCCGTCGATCGGCGGCACGAGTTTGACCCGGGAGTACTGCTCGACCTCGGCGATGGCGGAGCGCAGCACCTCGGTCATGGAGACGGGGTTGCTCCACTGCCGGCGCGAGACGGCCCCGCCCAGCACGGCGAGGTTCTCGGCGTGCCGACGAATCCTGGTCGCGAGGTGGTCGACGTGGAAGAGCCCCTTCAACAGGTCGGGGTCCTCGATCTCGTTCTCCAGCTCGTCGAGGATGGAGATCTCCCGGTGCACCAGGGATTGAAGCCGCCGCGCGAGGTTGACGAAGACCTCCAGCTTCTGTTCGCTGCCCGCCTGGCTGGAGAGCTGGGCGGCCTGGACGACGGCGGTCACGGCCCCGTCGTGGGCGCGGGCCAGATCGGCGGCGAGCAGTTCGAAGTCGTCGGCGTCGTCGGCCGGACCGCTGCGGGGGCCGCGTCCGGGCGGGACCTCCCCGCGCCGCAACCCCTCGACGAGGGCCCGCAGATCGGCCTCGCGCCGCGCGCTGCTGCGGCGCAGTGCGCCGACCCGGTCGCTCACCGACTTGGCGGCGCGGTCGGCGGCCACCGCGGCGATCAGGATGCCCGCGAGGGCCACCGAGACCGCGCCGGCCAGGACGCCCCACAGGACGAGGCCGGGCTGTGCGTCGGTGGATCGGACGGTGAACAGGACGGCCGCGCAGCCGCTGAGGGCGACCGCGATCGGCGGGAGCACGGCCAGCCGCAGCAACTGGGGCCGTATGTGTGTCTCCGGCAGCGCGGGGGCGGGGCGGGCGACCGGCCGCCCGTGCCGCCCGCCCTCACGGCGGTCTGCGCGTGTGGCCGGTGCACGGAGGTGAGACATCGGTGTCCTTGTAGTGGTCCGTCGGTCCTGATGGCCGGAGGGTCCCGGGCCGAGCCGTCCGGGTGGGCGGGCTCCGGCGTGTGCCCCGGCGGGCTGTCGGGTGGGTTGCCGGGCGGGTTGCGCGGCGGCGTGGTCGTCGGTCACCGGCGCGGCGCCTCCCTCCTCCCCGCCCCGCGGCTGTCCGCCGTGGGCATGCGTCATGGCGTACCGGTCGAGAGAACCGCAGAGTTCAACCCCCTCGTCGCCCGGCGGACACTCACAGTAGTCGCCAACGCATCATGTGCGAGCGGCAGTTGACAAAGTCCCCCGCGCAGCGTCCCACTCTGGTATGAGGCCTTGCACGGCAGACCGACAAGCCCACCGAGCAGGCTCCCCCGAACGAGTGAATACCGATCAGGCCAGGTCAGGAGCGATCCCGAACGGTCGGCGCGAGTACAGGGTGGTACGCACACACTGGTCGCCCGGCGGGCGGTTCGTCGGGTGCGGCAGCCCCACCGACGGCCCCTCGGAGCGTTGGCCCGAACCTGCCTGAACGTAACTGAGCGTATCGGCCCGCCTCGTTCACCGGGCCACGGCGCGGGCACCTCGCCGCGCCTGAGAGGACCGAGGATCATCGACACGTCCACCGACGTCACATCGCGCAGCCAGGAGGAGCGCGTGACGAAGTCGTGCAGGGCGGCCTTGTCCGGAAACGCGATCAGGACCAGCTACTGCCGTTCGCATGTGACGAAGGAGTTCACGTCCCCCTGACCGACCCCGCCCGCACCCCTGGGTCCATCTGCGGCCGCGCGTTCGTCGTGGCTGGTCGCGCAGTTCCCCGCGCCCCCAGGTTGGTTCAGTTGAGCGCGCGGGACTGCAACCACTCAGGGGCGCGGGGCCAGGTCGATATACGGCACCACCACTCAGCGCTCGGCCACGGGCTCCCGCTCGACCGCAGCCGTCGGCAGCGCAGCCCACCCCCCGACCGGTGCCCTCGCCACCCCCCGCCACCAAGGATCGACCACCGGCACCGCCCCCGGCTCGAACGGCTCCCCCGGCCGAGGCGAAGCCATCGCGACCCCCGCCTTGTGGGCGAGCAACATCGTCCGCTCGGCAGGCTCCACCCAAGGGTGCGTCGCGAGATTGAACGTCCCCCAGTGAATCGGCAACAGCACCCCCTCCGTGGCGTCCCCGCCCTGCAGATCCAGGTGCGACTGCAGAGCCTCCTCCGGCGTCATGTGGATGTCCGGCCAGAAGTCGGAGTAGGCCCCGAGCTGGATCATCGTGGCGTCGAAGGGCCCGAAGGACGCACCGATGTCCTTGAACCCGTCGAAGTACCCGGTGTCACCACTGTGGTACACCCGGTGTTCCCCGCCGGAGACCACCCAGGACGCCCAGAGTGTGTGCTGGGTGTTCCGCAGCCCCCGCCCGCAGAAGTGCCGGGCCGGCGTGGCCGTCAGGGTGAGGCCCGCGACCTGGGTCGACTCGTGCCAGTCCAGCTCGCGCAGCCGGTCCGCGGACACGCCCCAGTGCTCAAGATGGGCGCCCACCCCGAGCGGCACGGCGAAGACGGTGTCCGTCCCGGCCAGTTCCTTGATCGTGGGCATGTCCAGGTGGTCGTAGTGATCGTGCGAGATGACGACCACGTCGACCGGTCCGAGCGCGGCGAGGGGCAACGGCACGGGGTGCAGCCGCTTCGGTCCGGCGAAGGGGAACGGAGAACACCGCTCCCCCCATACGGGATCGAACAGCACTCGCCGCCCGTCGATCTCGGCGAGCACGCTGGAGTGCCCCATCCAGGTCAGCCGGAGCCCGGTGGCGGGCGGCTTGGAGAGGTCGGCGAGGGTCGTGGGGTGCACCGGGATGCGACCCTCGGGAGCCCGCTGGGGCCGGGTGTCGCTGTCGAAGAAGACCTTGGCGAAGTCCAGCGCCGACCCGTCGGGCCGGGTTCGCGCGGGGTTTCCGCCGGGGTTCTGGAAGACGCCGTCCTTGAAGTGGGGGGATCTGCGGATACGCGCCATGCGCTCACCGCTCGGGTCCGCACCGAAGGCCGCGGGCTGCAGCGCGCGGAGCCCGGAACTCAGGGAACGGAAGCCGATCACGGTACCTCCAGGTGGAGTCGCTGAGGCATCCATTATGGTCCGCCCCTCTGACAGTGCCGGGGTCCGCCCGGTCACACGGGGAAGGACGCAGCCCGGGCCGATCACGTTGACAGCGCGCACCCCGCTGCCAATACTGACTCCCCGTTCAGTAGCCGTCCAGCCACCCCGGAGTCCGCGTGACCACCCCCTTGCTGTCGCTCACCTGGACCGACCACGTCACCGGCCGCCACGGCTTCCTGGTCGTCGACCGGCTGGTACGGGGCGTTGCCAGCGGCGGGCTGCGGATGCGCCCGGGGTGCACGCTGGACGAGGTCGCCGGGCTCGCCCGCGGCATGACCATGAAGGAGGTCCTGCACTACGACCCCGCCGCGCGGTACGTCCCGCTGGGCGGCGCGAAGGGCGGCATCGACTGCGACCCCCGGGATCCGGAGGCGTACGGGCTCCTCGTCCGCTACCTGCGCGCCATGCGGCCGTACATCGAGAGTTTCTGGACGACCGGCGAGGACCTCGGCCTCAGCCGGGACCTGCTGGACCGCGCGGCCGCTGAGGCCGGTCTCGTCTCCTCGATCCAGGCGGTCTATCCGCTCCTCGACGACGAGAGCGCAGCCCGGCGGCGGCTCGCGGACGCGTTCGCCGTCGAGGTGGACGGCACCGGGCTGGACGAGCTGGCGGGCGGCTGCGGGGTGGCCGAGGCGGTGCTCGTGGCCCTGGACCGGGCCTCGGTGCCGTACGCGGGCACGCACGTGGCCGTACAGGGTCTTGGCACCATGGGAGGGGCGACGGCGCGCTTCCTCACCCGCGCGGGGCTGACCGTGGTGGCCGCCGCCGACATCAAGGGCACGATCTTCAACCCCGCCGGACTCGACATCGAGGCGCTCCTGGCCGCCCGGGACACCTACGGCACCGTGGACCGCGCCGCTCTTCGCCCCGCCGACCGCGAACTGCCCGGTGACGCCTGGCTGTCGCTCGACGCGGAGATCCTCGTCCCCGCGGCGGTCTCGCACACGATCGACACCGGCAACCAAAGGCGGATCCGGGCCCGTTGGATCGTCGAGGCGGCCAACATGCCCGTCCTGCCGGCCGCGGAGACCCTGCTGGCCGCGCGCGGGATCACCGTACTGCCCGACGTGGTGGTCAACTCCGGGACGAACGCCTGGTGGTGGTGGACCTTGTTCGGCGACATCGGCGCGGACGCGGACGAGGCCTTCACCCACCTACGGCATTCCATGCGCGCCCTCGTCGAACAGTTGCTGACCCGCGCGGAGGCGGACGGCACCTCGCCGCGCGCCGCCGCCCACGCGCTGGTCGCGGACCGGCTGCCGTTGATCGCCGATCGATTCGGCTGGTACCGCTGACCAGCGCGGACCCGGGCGGGCGGTGCCGCACAGCGTGACGGATTAGGGTGATCCCGTGGCGAGAGTGCGGTTGACGGTGGCCGAGCGGCGCGAGGAGCTGCTGCGGGCCGCTATAGAGCAGATCGAGGCGCGGGGCGTGGCGGCCGTCAGGATCGCCGACGTGGCCTCGACGCTCGGGGTGAGCAACGCCCTGGTGCTCTATCACTTCTCGACGAAGGAGAAGCTGGTCGCGGCCGCGTTCACCCACGCCGCCGAGGAGGACCTGGCCCATCTGCGCAAGCTGCTGGGGCGCCGGACCAGCGCACTGCGCCGGCTGCGGGCGGCCGTGCGCTGGTACGCCCCGACGGGCCAGGCCAAGGGCTGGCGCCTGTGGATCGAGGGCTGGGCGGTGGCCCTGCGCGAGCCCACGCTCCAGGAGGTCGCACGCAACCTCGACAAGCGCTGGAAGGCGGCGCTGGCGGAGGTCATCGTCGAGGGCGTCACGGCGGGCGAGTTCCACTGCCCGGACCCGGAAGCGACAGCCCTTCGCCTCACCGCCCTCCTGGACGGCCTGGCAGTCCAACTGACGTCCTATGCGGGCGCGGTGCCCAGATCCCGCGCTCAGGCGTGGGTGGACGAGGCGCTGGCCCGGGAACTGGGCCTGGAACGGACAGCGCTGATGCGCTGACCACTCAGGCCGGTCCGACCGCGGTCCCCGGGTGCCCTCTCAGGCCACCGAAGCGATCCGCGTCTTGATGTCGTCCGGCGACAGCACACCCTTGGCCGTCACATGGTCCCCGGAGGACTCTCCGCGCAACCGACGCCCGATCCACGGCACCAGGTACTCGCGTGCCCAGTGCACGTCGTCACGCCGCACATCCAGCGGCCCGCGCGGCGGCAACGGCGGCCACGGCTGATCCGGATCCGCGGGTACCTCAAGGCCCAGTACCTGCCCCGCTCGAAGCGCCACACGCGTGTGGCCCTCCGGAGACAGATGCAGCCGGTCGCCGTCCCAGGCCCGCCGGTCCTGGACGGTCTTCAGGGACCACAGGTCGAGCACCGGGCACCCGTACCGGTCGGCGACGGCCCTCACATGCCCGTTGTAGGTGGCGATCTTGCCGCGCAGGTGCTTGAGCACGGGCACCCCGCGGGTGTCGCAGCCGGTCGTCACCATGACGGTGCCGCACGCCTCGGTGAGCCTGGCGATCGCCCGCTCGAAGCGCTCGGCGACCTCGTCGGGGTCGGTGCCGGGCCGGATGATGTCGTTGCCGCCGGCGCAGAACGACACCAGGTCCGGTGCCAGTTCGACGGCCTGCGGAAGCTGGTCCTCGACGATCTGGTCGAGCAGCTTCCCGCGCACGGCGAGATTGCTGTACCTGAAGTCGCCCTCGGGCCGCCGGTCCGCGAGAAGTACCGCGAACCGGTCGGCCCATCCGACGAACGCCCCGTCGGGGCCGGGGTCGCCGACGCCCTCGGTGAAGCTGTCCCCCACCGCCACGTACGACCCGATCACTGATCTGCTGTCATTCTTCGAATCGTCTGCCACAGCAGTTCATGATTCACCTTCGAATGTGACCTACGCGACCGTAGGAAAGACTTGACGGGCGGTGAGATAAGCCACTCCTAAAGTGTTCACCAAACCAGGAATAGCTTTCTCACCAGGACTGTTGACGCTGCGACAGCCACACCCGGAAGTCGCGCGGACACACCGAAGGCCGGACCCGGGGATCGGGGTCCGGCCTTCGGTGGCGCAGGGGGTGTCGTCAGCCGACGGCGACGCCCTTCGAGCGGAGGTAGGAGACCGGGTCCACGTCCGAGCCGTAGTCCGGCGTGGTGCGGATCTCGAAGTGCAGGTGCGGACCGGTCACATTGCCGGTCGCGCCGGAGAGCCCGATCTGCTGGCCCTCGGTCACGGTCTGGCCGGCCGAGACGGAGAGCTGGGAGAGGTGGGCGTACTGCGCGTAGTAGCCGTCGTTGAGCTTGATGACGACCTGGTTGCCGTAGGCGCCGCCCCAGCCCGCGGAGACGACCGTGCCCGCGGCCACGGCCTTGAGCGAGGTCCCCGTCGGAACGACGAAGTCGACGCCCGTGTGGTAGCCGCTGGACCACATGCTGCCCGCGACGCGGTAGCCGGTGCCGATGGTGGCACCGCTGACCGGGAGCGTGTAGCCACTGGAGCTGCTGGAGCTCTGCGTGGCGGCCGTCGAGTTGGAGGAGGACTTCGACTTTGCCTTCTCGGCCTTCGACGAGGACGACGAGGAGGAGGACTTGGTCTTCGCCGTGCTCGTGGTGGCCTTCTTGCCGATCGAGAGCTTCAGGCCGGGATGTATCAGCGACGGGTCGTCACCAATGGCCTCGCGGTTGTCGGCGTAGAGCTTTTTCCAGCCACCGCTGACGTTCTGCTCATCGGCGATCTTCGAGAGATAGTCACCGGCCCGCACCGAATAGGTGCGCACGGCCGAGGTCTTCTTGGCGTCCTTCTTCGCAGTCGACTTCTCGGCGACTTTCTGCGTGACCGGAAGCGCCTGAACGGCCTTTTCCGACACGGACTGCGAGGTCGCCGCGTGAGCGCCGGTTGCCCCCATGAGCGGAAGGGCGAGCGCGGCACCCCCGGTACCGGCGATGGCGATCGAGCGGGTGAAGCGCTTGGGCTTCGGGCGGCGGTGCTTACCCTTGGCGGGCATGGCGAATTCCTCTCCGGCGCCTGCGAGGTGAGCTGTCGGGTGCGGGCTGGAGATGCCCGGCCGCGCCGAAACGCGGCTTTACCCCAAGCCGTTCCGGAGACCGGAACAGGCGTTACTACCTGTGGGTCCCCCGCTCCTGCCGTGCACGGGTGAGTGTGTGCGGAATCCGGGCGGCGGCAGGATTGGGCGTCCGTCCGGATCGGTGGCGAACGTAAACGAGCAAGACACAAAGGGACAAGTGAGAGGTTCCCTGTGAATGCGTTCCTGTTGATCCCTTATGAGAATTAACGGTCACCCTGCGTGAATCGGACGCCCGCCACCGAACCCAAATCCCCTTGAAAACCCCGCGAATTACGTGAACATGACGGGCGACACACCGTTACGGATATGACGCTCCTCACGTCATGAATTCACAGGAACCCCTATCCCGGCAGGAGTTGGAAAGAAGCCAACAATTCGGACAGAAGCCCTAGATGCGACGCAGCCGGAGAACCGTCGCATCCAAGTCGCCGCGCAAACCGGTGCGAAGTCCGTGATGCAGCAATACGGCCCCTCGGTGAACTTCTCCCGTTTCGAGGCATTCGTACGACGCCGTCGGGTCGAGTCCGCGCAGCCGCACCGCCGGCACGGGCTCGCCGTAGTGCTGCGCCTGGAGCCAGGCGAGAACGACGGCCTCCTCCCCCAGGACGTACTGCACCGCACTGAGTCCGCCCCGCGGAGGCCGCAGCCGGTAGAGGTCGCCACGCTGCACCAGCGGACGGATCTCCTTGTAGAGGTCCACCCACTCGCGGGCTTCGGCGAGCTCCTCCTCGGTCCACTCAGCGAGGTCCCCGCCGACCCCGAGCACCCCGGCCATCGCGCTCACGAAGCGGAACCGCAAGGAGCTCACCCGGTCGTTGAGCTGGGTGTTGGGACTGTCGGTGACCCAGGCGGCCATCACGCGCGCGGGGTGGATCTGGCTGAAGCCGTGCTGGATGGCGAGGCGGTCGAGCGGATCGGTGTTGTCGGAGGTCCACACCTGGTCGGTGCGACTGAGCACCCCGAGGTCGATCCGGCCGCCGCCACCCGAGCAGGACTCGAAGGCGACGCCCGGGTGAGCCGCCCGCAAACGGTCCAACAGTGCATAAAAGCCGCGTACATGGTCAACCCACAGGCGCTGCGGATAGGCGTCGCCGGGCCAGCCCGCGTCCGTGAAGCAGCGGTTGAAGTCCCACTTCACATAGTCGATCGGGGCCGAGGAGAGCAGTACGTCGAGCTGCTCCCACAGATACTCCTGGACATCCTCGCGCGCGAGGTTCAGTACGAGCTGATTGCGGAACTCCGTCCGCTTTCGTCCCGCTTGGTACTGCACCCAGTCCGGGTGGGCGCGGTACAGCTCGCTGTCCGGATTGACCATCTCCGGCTCGACCCAGATACCGAACTGCATGCCGAGCGCGTGCACGCGGTCGCCGAGCGGCTTGAGCCCGGCGGGGAAGCGGTCGGGGTTGGGGGCCCAGTCGCCGAGCCCGGCCCGGTCGCTGGTCCGGGTGCCGAACCAGCCGTCGTCGACCACGAACAGCTCGACACCGGCCGCCGCGGCCCGGCTGGCGAGGGTGCCCTGCTGCTCCTCGGAGATGTCGAAGTAGGTGGCTTCCCATGAGTTGAACAGCACGGGCCGGTCCCGGTCCGCGTCCGGGATCACGTACGCCCGCTGGTAGGCGTGCCAGGCCCGGCTCGCCCCGCCGAAGCCGCCGTCGCTCCACAGCCCGGCGAAGACGGGCGTGGTGAAGGTCTCCGCCGCCTCCAGCCGGAGCAGACCCGAGTCGTCGTAGCCGGCGCCGCCGGTGATCTGCACGCGCGCGTCGGGGAGTTGGGCCACACAGATCCGCCAGGACCCCGACCAGCCGAGGGCGCAGCCGTAGACCTCGCCGCGCTCCTCGGTCGCGTCGGTGTCCAGCGCGACCCAGGGCAGGTGCTGGTGCCCGGTGTGGCCTCGGCGGCTGCCGATGACCTTCTCGCCGTAGGTGAGGGGGGCCTGCGTGAGCCGGGACTCGGCGGCCCAGCGGCCGTGCAGCTGGGAGAGCCGCCAGCCGTCCTCGCGGTCGGGCAGCGTCCAGGTGGCGGAGTCGGCGCGCAGCAGCTCGACGGGCGCCGGGCCGTGGTTGTCCAGGGTCACCCAGCGCTCCAGGACGTCGTGGCGCATCCGGTAGTGCAGCGTGACCACCAGCCCTGCGTCACGGAACCGCAGCCGCAGTTCGTCACCCTCGGTGTCGTACGCGTCGAAGCTCCACTCGGTGCCACGCCGCTCGTCGGTCCGCACGGACAGAGCGGGACGCGTGAAGCGGGGGCCGCCTTCGACCGGGTACTCCTCGCGGCCGTCGAGGGGGGACTCGAAGGCGTGGTAGTCCGGCAGCGGACGTACGGCGAGGGCCTCGGCGTCGGCGAGGGCGATCCGCGCCCCCCAGTGCAGGTGCAGCAGCTCATCCTCGGCGGTGAGGTGCAGGGCGTAACTGCTGGCCGGCCCGGACAGAATCCACGTACGGCCGTTCTCGGCGATCTCCAGCATCATGCCCCTCACAGATTCGAACAGGTGCCAACAGGTGCGCGCAGGTGCGCTCAGGCACCAACATCATCAACGGACGTGAGCCCCGTCTGCAACGCCTGTGGACAAGTCATGGCAAGCCCTGTGGACAACTCATTGCCCCAGGAATCCATGTCGTATCGTCGAGAGCGTGCCCGTCGACGAGCAGCGCCGACGGAGCTCGGCTGGGAGGAGCCCCCGTGACGCAGCAGATCCCGTCGACCGAACCCGAACTGGCCGGTGTCCGCAACTTCCGTGACGTAGGCGGACTGCCGACGGTGGACGGACGGCGGGTGCGGCACGGAGTGCTGTTCCGCAGCGGCCACCTCGCGCACGCGACGGAGGACGACGCCGCTTTCCTGTCCTCCCTGGGTCTGCACACGATCTTCGACTTCCGCAACGCCGCGGACCAGAAGCTGGAGGGTCTGGACGTAGAGCTGCCGGGAGTGCGCAATGTGAACCTCCCGCTGAGCGACCCGGCCGACGGCGTCGAGTTCTGGAAGATGGTCCGCGACGGCGAACTCGACGAGCTGCGCGAGATCCTCAGCGACGGCAAGGGCTCGAACCGGATGATCACCGCCTACCGCAAGATCATCAAGGAACGCACCGCGGAGCACTCCCAGGTGCTGCGCTCCCTCTCCGAGGACAGCGTGCCCGCCCTGATGCACTGCGCGGCCGGCAAGGACCGCGCGGGCCTGTCGATAGCAGTGACCCTGCTCGCCGTGGGCGTCGAGCGCGAGGCCATCGTCGCCGACTATCTGGAGTCGAACGCCAAGCACCGGCGCTACAAGGTGCGCCGCAGCGGCGACGACGCCGCCACGGCCTACTCCCCCGAGGTCATGGAGCTGCTCAGTCCGCTCTTCGACGCGCGCGTCGAGTACCTGACGGCGGCCTTCGAGACCATCGAGGAGACCTGGGGCGGCGTCGACCCGTACCTGGAGCGGGGCCTCGGCATCACACCGGAGATCCGCGAAGGGCTGCGGACGCGGCTGCTCGACTGAGCAGTACGGCCGTCACTGCCCGGCCCCCACCTCGAAGAGCAGGTAGATGAAGGCCGCGAAGACGTGGCCGATCGCCAAATAGATGACGAGGCGCACCCACAGGGCGCGGGGGAACTTCTCCTCCATGTCGCTCATGGCGTCTCTCCAGGGGTGGGGCCCAGGCACAGCGTGGCCGTGGGACTCTGCAGCAGGGTGTGGACGAACAGGAGCTCGACGCCGTCGGGGTCCTGGGCGGCGATGCGGTGCGGGGTCAGCGAGTCGAAGTGCGCACTGTCGCCCGGACCGAGCCGGTGCGCGGTGTCACCGAGGCGCAGTCTGAGCCGCCCCTTGAGGACGTAGAGCCATTCCTCGCCGGGATGCACCCGCACGATGTCGCCCTGGGAGCCGTGCGGCACGTGCACGCGCAGGGCCTGCATGCCGCGGCCGGGCGCACCCGCCTGGTAGTACGTCCAACCACCTGCCGCGGTCGGTTCCGTCTCCGCGGCACGCAGCACGGCGGCGCGCTCGGCGACCGTCTCACCGAGGAGTTCGGAGACCGTCGTACCGTAGACACGGGCCAGCGCGAGCAGCATCGGCAGTGAGGGCTGGCGCTGCCCCGTCTCCAGCCGGGAGAGGTGGGCCGGTGAAAGCCCCGCGGCACCGGCCGCGGCCTCCAGGGTGAGGGAGGCGCGGCGGCGCAGTGCGCGCAGCTGGGGAGCCACCGAGGGCAGCTCCGTGAAGGTTTCCGGGGAGCTCATGCCTCCATTGAGCCGGAGACTTGCCTCCGCGGCAATTTTCTTGCCTCAGAGGCAAATCCCTCGGTACCGGACGCCTTCGGTCGGCCCGGTGTGAACGGCTACCGGTTGGCCACCGCCTGCTTCACCAGCGTCTTGCTGAAGTCCCACATCAGCCCGCTGCCGCTGTGCGCGTCGTCCATGACGGCGGTGAAGGCGTCCACGAACCGGTCCACCTCCTTCTCCCCGACGACCAGCGGCGGGATCAGCTTGATCACCTCCAGGTGGTCGCCGGAGACCTGGGTGAGGATCCGGTGCCGCTGCAGCAGCGGGACGACCACCATCTGTGCGAACAGTCCCTTGCGCGCGGCCTGCAGCATGGTCCAGCGGCCGCGCAGCTTCAGCGACTTGGGCTTCCCGAACTCGATGCCGATCATCAGGCCCCGGCCGCGTACGTCGGCGAGCAGTTCGTACTTGTCGGTCAGCGCCGCGAGCCGGGACCTCAGCAGGTCACCGGTGGCGCGGGCGTTCGCGACGATCTGCTCGTTCTCCATGACCGACAGGACGGCGAGCCCGGCCGCCATGGCCTGGGCGTTGGAGCCGAAGCTCGCCGAGTGCACCAGCACCCGGTCCATCGACGAGTAGACCTTCTTGAAGATCCAGTCCTTTCCGAGCGTGGCGCCGACCGGGACATAGCCGCCGGAGAGCGCCTTGGCCACGCACACCAGGTCCGGCTCGACCCCGTCCTCGTGCTGGTAGGCGTAGAAGTCCCCGGTACGGCCGAGCCCGGTCTGCACCTCGTCGGCGATGAGCAGCGCCTTGTGCCTGCGCAGCAGCTCCTGTGCGGCCCGCAGATAGCCGGGCGGGGCCTCGTGCACGCCCTTGCCCTGGATCGGCTCGACCACGAGCGCGGCGACGTCGCCCTTCTTCAACTCCCTTGCCAGGGCGTCCAGATCGCCCAGGGGTACGGCGGTGTCGGGCAGCAGGGGCGCGAACCCGTCCCGGAAACCGGACTCACCGTTGACCGACAGCGACCCGGTGGTCAGTCCGTGGAAGGCGTGGTCGCAGTACAGAACACGGGGCTTCCCGGTGGCGTACCGGGCGAACTTCAGCGCGGTCTCCACCGCCTCCGTGCCGCTGTTGCCGAAGAACACCCGGTCCAGGTGCGGGCTGTACGCGAGGAGCTTCTCGGCCAGCAGCCCGGGCAGCGGCTGGCAGTCGAAGCGGGTGAGGTCGGCGAGCTGGGCGTCGAGCACGTCGTGCAGCGCCTTGCGGACGACGGGATGGTGGCGCCCCAGGCCCATCACCCCGAACCCGGCGAGCATGTCCAGGTAGTCGTTGCCGTCCGCGTCCCAGAAGTAGGCGCCCTCGCCACGCTCGTAGACCTTGTCGAAGCCGATGGTGTGCAGCATGCGCGGGAGCTGGTGGTTCAGGTACTTCCCGTGCAGCTCGTAGCGTTCGGCTCCGCGCTCGGCCAGGAGTCTGCCGAGGTCGAACTCCGTGGTCATTCAGCCTTCTCCTTGACTTCGACCTGGTCCTTGACGGCCAGGCTCGCGCTGATCCGCCCCGCCACCTCGATCGGCGTCAGACCGATGTCGGCGAGCACCTCGCCCCGCTTGGCGTGCGCGAGGAACTGCTCCGGAATCCCGAACCGCCGTACGGGCACGTCGACTTCGGCGTCCCCGAGAGCCAGCGCCACCGCGGCCCCGACCCCGCCTGCCCGGCTGTTGTCCTCGACGACGGCCACCAACCGGTGTTCCGCGGCCAGACCCGGCAGCGCGGGGTCGACAGGCTTGACCCAACGGGGGTCCAGGACCGTGCAGTTGATGCCACGGGCCGCCAACAGGTCGGCGGCCTGGAGGCAGACGGGCGCCATCACACCGACGGCGACGAGAAGCACCTCGGGCCGCTCCCCACGGTGGAGCACGTCCATGCCACCGACGTGGTCCACGGCCGCGATCACGGGTCCCACCGACTCCTTCGGGAACCGCACCAGCGTCGGCGCGTCGTCCACGGCGACCGCCTCCCGCAACTGCGCCCGGAGCTGGTCGGCGTCCCGAGGCGCGGCGATCCTCAACCCGGGCACGACCTGCAGGATCGACATGTCCCACATGCCGTTGTGGGAGGCCCCGTCCACGCCTGTGACGCCGGCCCGGTCCAGCACGAACGTCACCCCGCAGCGGTGCAGAGCGACATCCATCAGCAGCTGGTCGAAGGCACGGTTCAGGAAGGTGGCGTAGACGGCGACGACGGGGTGCAGCCCGCCCGTCGCCAGACCGGCCGCGGAGACCGCCGCGTGCTGCTCGGCGATCCCGACGTCCCACACCCGGTCCGGGAACCGCTGAGCGAACTTCCCGAGCCCCACCGGATGCAGCATGGCCGCCGTGATCGCCACGACGTCCTCGCGCTCCTCCCCGATCGCGACGATCTCGTCACCGAACACCGAGGTCCAGGACGGCCCGTTGGAGGGCGCCAGCGGCTCGCAGGTGAGGGGGTCCATCACACCGACGGTGTGGAAGTGGTCCTCCTCGTGCGCGAGGGCGGGCTCGTAACCACGCCCCTTCTCGGTGAGGCAGTGGATGAGCACCGGCCCGTGGAAGCGTTTCGCGCGCCGCAGAGCGGACTCGACGGCCCCGATGTCGTGTCCGTCGATCGGGCCGACGTACTTCAGCCCCAGGTCCTCGAACATGCCCTGGGGTGCGAAGGCGTCCTTGAAGCCCTTCTTCGCGCCGTGCAGGGACTCGTAGAGGGTGTTGCCGACGATCGGGGTCTTCAGGAGTACGTCCTTCCCCCAGGCCAGCATCTTCTCGTAGCCGTCGGTCGTGCGCAGGGTGGCCAGGTGGTTGGCGAGGCCGCCGATGGTCGGCGAGTACGAGCGCTCGTTGTCGTTGACGACGATGATCAGCGGCCGGTCCTTGGCGGCCGCGATGTTGTTCAGCGCCTCCCAGGCCATGCCTCCGGTGAGCGCGCCGTCACCGATGACCGCGACGACATGCCCCTTGTCCCCCTGTACCTGGCGGGCCTTGGCGAGCCCGTCGGCCCAGCCGAGCGCGGTGGACGCGTGGCTGTTCTCGACGATGTCGTGCTCGGACTCCTCGCGAGAGGGGTAGCCGGACAGACCGCCCTTGCCACGCAGCTTGGAGAAGTCCTGACGCCCTGTCAGGATCTTGTGCACATAACTCTGATGGCCGGTGTCCCACACGATGCGGTCGACCGGCGACTCGAAGACCCGGTGGAGCGCGATGGAGAGTTCCACCACCCCCAGGTTGGGCCCGAGGTGTCCACCGGTCCTGGCCACCGCGTGCACCAGGAACTCCCTGATTTCCTCGGACAGTTCACCGAGATTCGACTCGGACAGCGCCTTCAGGTCGCGTGGTCCCCGGATGTTCTCCAGAATGGTCACGCTCGGGCCCCCTTCGGTCCGTGCTGATCAACTCACGGTGACGGCCGGCTCCCCCGCCGTGACGCCGTCCTGTTCCATCTGTTCGGCGATCTTCATCGCCTCCTCGATGAGGGTCTCCACGATCTTCGACTCCGGTACGGTCTTGATGACCTCGCCCTTCACGAAGATCTGCCCCTTGCCGTTGCCGGAGGCGACCCCCAGGTCCGCCTCCCGGGCCTCGCCGGGACCGTTGACCACACACCCCATCACCGCGACCCGCAGGGGCACTTCCATGCCCTCAAGACCCGCCGTGACCTCGTCGGCCAGCTTGTAGACGTCGACCTGCGCGCGCCCGCAGGAGGGACACGACACGATCTCCAGTCGCCGTTGCCGCAGATTGAGCGACTCCAGGATCTGGATGCCGACCTTGACCTCCTCGGAGGGCGGGGCGGACAGGGACACCCGGATGGTGTCGCCGATCCCCCTCGACAGCAGCGCCCCGAAGGCCACCGCCGACTTGATCGTCCCCTGGAAGGCGGGCCCGGCCTCCGTGACCCCCAGGTGCAGCGGGTAGTCGCACTGCTCGGCGAGCAGTGCGTAGGCGCCCACCATCACCACGGGGTCGTTGTGCTTCACCGAGATCTTGATGTCCCGGAAGCCGTGCTCCTCGAACAACGACGCCTCCCACAGCGCCGATTCGACGAGCGCCTCCGGGGTCGCCTTCCCGTACTTCTGGAGCAACCGCCGGTCCAGGGAACCCGCGTTGACCCCGATCCGGATCGGCGTGCCATGGTCCTTCGCGGCCCGCGCGATCTCCTTCACCTTGTCGTCGAACTGCTTGATGTTCCCGGGATTGACGCGTACGGCCGCACAGCCGGCCTCGATCGCCGCGAACACGTACTTCGGCTGGAAGTGGATGTCCGCGATCACCGGGATCTGCGATTTGCGGGCGATGGTCGCGAGGGCGTCCGCATCGTCCTGCGTGGGACAGGCGACGCGGACGATCTGGCAGCCGGACGCGGTGAGTTCCGCGATCTGCTGGAGGGTGGCGCCGATGTCGGACGTACGGGTCGTCGTCATCGACTGCACCGACACCGGGGCCCCGCCCCCGACTGCCACCGGTCCGACCATGATCTGCCGCGACACACGCCGCTCGGCGATCGGCCGGACCGGTACCTCTGGGACGCCCAAGGAAATGGCGGTCATGGCACTACTCGCGGTTTCCGTTGACGGTCTCGCGCATGGCGCGCAGGGACTCCTTGAGCGAGCCCATGGTGGCGAGGACGGCGGTCGGCTCGTAGCCGCAGTGCGCCATGCAGTTGGCGCAGCGCGGGTCCTTGCCGCGGCCGTACTTGTCCCAGTCGGTCTCCTCGATGAGTTCGCGGTACGTCGGCACGTACCCGTCGCTCATCAGGTAGCAGGGGCGCTGCCAGCCGAACAGGGAGTAGTTCGGGATCGCCCAGGCCGTGCACGGGAAGTCGACCTTGCCCTCCAGGAAGTCCAGGAAGAGCGGGGAGTGGTTGAGGCGCCACTTCTTGCGGTTGCCGCCCGCGAAGGCCTTCTTGAACAGCTCACGGGTCTGCTCCACGCCCAGGAAGTGCTCCTGGTCGGGCGCCTTCTCGTAGGCGTAGGCGGGCGAGATCATCATCTCGTCGACCTTGAGGTCGTCGTTGAGGAAGTTGAGCACCTCGATGATGGTCTGCGGGGTGTCGGTGTTGAAGAAGGTCGAGTTGGTGGTGACCCGGAAGCCGCGCTTCTTGGCCTCCTTGATCGCCTCCACGGCCTCGTCGAACACGCCCTCCTTCGCCACCGACTCGTCGTGCCGTTCGCGCAGTCCGTCGATGTGCACGGCGAAGGCGAAGTAGGGAGAGGGCTTGAACTTGTCCATCTTCTTGCGCAGCAGCATGGCGTTGGTGCAGAGGAAGACGTACTTCCTCTTCGCCACCAACTGCCGCACGATCTCGTCGATCTGAGGGTGCATCAGCGGCTCACCGCCGGCGATGGACACCATCGGCGCACCGGACTCAAGCACCGCCCCGACGGCCTGCGCCACCGGCATGCGCTGCTTGAGCACGCCCGCCGGATGCTGGATCTTGCCGCAGCCCTCGCACTTCAGGTTGCATGCGAAGAGGGGTTCCAGCTCCACGATCAGCGGGAACTTGTCCCGCTTGCGGAGCTTCTGTTCGGCCAAGTATGTAGCGACCTTGATGGACTGACGCAGCGGCATGGCCATCTGGCTCACCTCCTGGGGAGCAGCAAGGAACGGTGCCATTCATAGAAAGCGGGAAGGACGGAACGAAGAACGCGGAAGGCTGATATTCCACCGCGTACCGTGCCGATCCGGACGAGTTCATGTTGTGGAGCGTCCACGACCACCCGGACGGCCGCAACGGGGCGTTCGCCCGCGCGCACGGCGCTCAGGAGCGTGGCCGCGGACTCCATGTCGACCGCGATCGCGCCGGTCGCGAGCAGATCCGACCGCTCGTGACCACGTACGACGTGATCGGAGCCGGTGAGGGGTCCGGTGTGCACGGTACGTCCCGGTACGGCCCGTACGAGCTCCTTGACGAGTAGGTCGGTCTCCACACAGGGAACGGTTCCGTCCGGATCCCGGGTCTCCTCGGCGACCACCAGATCG
Organism: Streptomyces sp. NPDC019531; assembly: GCF_044903305.1. Classification (NCBI taxonomy): domain Bacteria; kingdom Bacillati; phylum Actinomycetota; class Actinomycetes; order Kitasatosporales; family Streptomycetaceae; genus Streptomyces; species Streptomyces sp. NPDC019531. Next base: position 103,006 of record NZ_JBJDQL010000011.1, read on the forward strand.
CCGGGGTGCATCCCGGGGGCGAGCCCCGCGCAGAAGCCGGTGGCCAGGACGGCGGCTCCGGCGAGTTCGGGATCGGCCAGGCGACGGGTGACGGACCGTTCCGCCGCCTTGGGGCCCATGCCCGTCCGGAGCAGGGTGACCGGCCCGCCGGCCCCGCCGCGCTCGCCCGTGCGCAGGGCGAGGTGCTCGATGCCGAGCGCGCAGGCGATGAGCAGCGGGGCGGTGGCGGGCTGGGTGCTCATCAGACCGCCTCGGTCCGGGAGAACGGTTCTCCATGGACGTACCGGCCGAGCGCGGTGAGCGGGAAGACCTGCCGATAGAGGTGGTAGTTGATCGAGAAGTCCCAGGGAAAGCCGGTGCCGGTGAAGTAGGGCTCGTCCCAGGAGCCGTCCTCGCGCTGGGTGCTCGCCAGCCACTCGACGCCGCGCTCGACGGCTTTGGAGTCCTTCTCCCCCGCGGCCAGCAGCGCCATCAGCGCCCAGGCCGTCTGCGAGGCGGTGGAGGCGCCGCGGCCGCTCCACTCCTTGGCGTACTTGTAGGAGCGCAGGTCCTCGCCCCAGCCGCCGTCGTCGTTCTGCACCTTCTCCAGCCAGGCCACGGCCCGCCGGATCGCAGGGTGCGAGGCGGGCAGTCCGGCGGCGGTGAGGGCGGGCACCACGGAGCCGGTGCCGTAGACGTAGTTGACGCCCCAGCGTCCGAACCACGAGCCGTCCGGCTCCTGTTCGGCGAGCAGCCACTCGATGCCGCGCCGGGTCCGCGGGTCGTGCGAGAGCCCCTCGACGGCCAGCATCTCCACCACGTGCGCCGTGACGTCGGCGGACGGCGGGTCGATGACCTCGCCGAAGTCGCAGAACGGCAGCCGGTTGGGGAAGGGGCTGGTGTTGTCGACGTCGAAGGCGGCCCAGGCGCCGTTCTTCGACTGCATCCCGAGGTTCCAGCGGATGCCACGACCGATGGCCTTCTCGACCCGCTCCGGGTCGTGGTGCTTGACGCGGCGCAGCGCGAGGACGACCTCGGCGGTGTCGTCGATGTCGGGGTAGTTGTCGTTGTGGAACTCGAACGCCCAGCCGCCCGGCGGGAGTTGGGGCCGCTTCACCGCCCAGTCGCCGGGCCGCACGATCTCCTCGCCGAGCATCCAGTCCGCCGCCTTGACGAGCTGCGGATGGTCGGCGGCCACGCCCGCGTCGGCGAGCGCGATGGTCGCGAGGCAGGTGTCCCACACCGGCGACTGGCAGGCCTCGATCATCCGGGCCCCGTCCTCACGCCAGATGGCGAAGCGGTCCAGGGACTCCAACCCGGCCCGCATGACCGGGTGTTCGAGGTCGTAGCCGAGCAGGTGCAGCGCGATCACCGAGTAGACGGCCGGGGGCTGGATGCCGCCCCAGCAGCCGTCGTTCTCCTGCCGCTCGATGATCCAGCGGGCCGCGCTGTTCATCGCGGCTCTGCGCAGTCTGCGCGGGGCGACCTTGCGCAGCTGGTGCAGCGCCTTGTCGAGACGCTGGAAGGCGCCGTCCCAACTCGCCACCGGAGCAAGGGGCTTGGCCGGGTTCGGATCGGCCGGGTCGGCGTGCAGTTCGTCGAGCGGGAAGGGCGCGGGCCGCACCGGACGCTTCGCGGAGACGATCGTCAGCGGGACGATGGTCTGGCGGGCCCAGCACCCGAAGTCGTAGATGTTGAGCGGGACCCACTTGGGGAAGTAGATGAGCTCGGGCGGGAGTTCGGGCAGGTCCTCCCACTTCCACCAGCCGAACAGGGCGAGCCAGATCCTGGTGAACACCCGGGCGGCGGCGATACCGCCCTGCGCGCGGATCCAGGCGGAGGCCTTGGCCATGTGCGGGGCGCCAGGCGCGTCGCCGTCCAGGCGGAGGGCGACGTACGCCTCGATGGTCGTGGAGAGTTCGCCGGGCCCGCCGTAGAAGCCGGCCCAGGTGCCGTCCTCGCGCTGCTCACCGCGGATGAACAGGGCGGCGGCCCGGGTGGTCGACTCGTCGCGGATGCCGATGAACTGACGGAGCAGCAGGTCCTCGGCGTCCATCGTGACGTTGGTCTCGAGGTCGCCCTTCCACCAGCCCTGGGCGTCCTGCCGTGCGAGCAGGTGGTCGGTGGCGCGTTGTACGGCACGTACGGCGGCTTCTTGTACCCCGGCCGCCACGGGGGTGTCGATGTGGGTTTCGCTGGCCGCGGCAGCGCGGGGCGGCAGGGCCCCGGTGCTTCCGTCGGTCGTCGCTGTCATGGCTTCCCCTTCGTGCAGTGTGCAATGTGGTGCTCTGCTGTGGGTCCGCCGTCGGCCGGTACTTTTCCTTTCCTCGCAGCACCGGCCGGCGACTACGCGAGGGCTATTCGACCGATAGTGATCATCTCTTTCGTACGACGACGAAGTCCGCGAGCGCCGTGAACTGCGCCCGTACCCGGTCGGGCATGCCGATGGCGTCGAGGGCCTCGACGGCGATGGTGTGCTGACGGCGTGCCTCGGCGGCCGTCCACTCGCGGCCGCCCGCCTTCTCGATCAGGGCGGCACGGGACGCGAACTCCTCCTCGGAGAAGTTCGCGAAGTCGCTGGCCTTGGCGTCGGCGGCGAGGATCTCGCCGAGCCGCTCGGAGGCGGGTCCGCCCGCCGCGAGCGCGGCCACGACCGGCAGGGACTTCTTGCGCTGGCGCAGGTCGCTCCAGGTCTGCTTGCCGGTGGAGACCGGGTCGCCCCAGATGCCGAGGAGGTCGTCGACGGCCTGGAAGGCAAGGCCCAGGTGGTAGCCGTACTTCTCCAGGGTGTCGGCGGTTCGGTCGTCCGCGCCGCCGAGCACCGCGCCGATGGAGGAGGCGCAGGCGAGCAGGGCGCCGGTCTTGTTGCCCTCCATCTCCAGGCACTCCTCGATGCTGACGCGGTCGCGGTGCTCGTAGGAGATGTCCTGCGCCTGGCCGTCGATCAGGGCACGGGTGGCGGTGGTCAGCCGTCGGGTGGCGCGGCCGGCCTCGACGGTGCCGAGTTCCAGCAGGACCTCGTTGGCCAGGGCGAACAGGGCGTCGCCGACCAGGATGGCCTGGGCGGGGCCGTGCACCTTCCACACGGTGTCGCGGTGGCGGCGCTGCTCGTCGCCGTCCATCAGGTCGTCGTGCAGCAGCGAGAAGTTGTGGACCAGTTCGACGGCGACCGCGCCGGGAATGCCGGTCTCCGGCGCGGCGCCGGTGACCTCGGCCGAGAGCACGGCGAGGGCGGGGCGCACGGCCTTGCCGCCGTCTCCGTCGGCGGGGTTGCCCTGGGCGTCGATCCATCCGAAGTGGTAGGCGGACACGGTGTCCATGGGGGATGCGAGGCGGTCGACGGCCGCCTTCAGCACCGGAGTGGCCAGGGTCCGGCCGCGCTCCAGGAGCGCGGTCACGTCCACCGCGGACCTCGCAGCGGCCGTCTCGGCCGGGGGCACAGTGGGCACAGTCTCTCCTCTTGTTGCGGTACCGGAGGTGCTGGGGCCTGTCGCGCCGTGCTGGTCGAGCATCACGCCGCCTCCTCGAACTCGAAGAGGTGGCTGGGGCGGGGCCGGCCCAGGGCGTTCAACACGGCGTCCGCCGCGCTCACACCACTGCGGACCGCACTCTCCATGGTCGCGGGCCACCCTGTGGCGGTCCACGCGCCGGCCAGGTAGAGGCCGGGGGCTTTCGTACGAGCGCCGGGCCGCAGCCGTCCGACGCCGGGGGTCGGAGCGAACGTCGCCGTACGCTCCCTGGTCACGAAGAAGTCCTTCACCTCGGCGCCACGCGCGAGCGGCAGCAGCCGCTCCAGCTCGGGCAGATACCGCTCGCGCAGTTCGGCCACCGGCTCGTCGATCTCGTCGTGGGCGGCAGACTGGGACAGGGCGAGGTACTGGCCCTCACGCAGCCCGGAGGCGTCGGTGCGGTCGAAGACCCACTGCACGGGGCTGCCGAGGGCCGCGAAGAACGGCTTGTCGAGCACCTTGCGCTCGTAGACCACATGCACATTGAGGATCGGCGCTGTACCGATCTCCCTGAGATTTTCCGGCGCGTCGAGCGCACCCTCGGGCAGCAGGTCACACGCCTCGTTCTGGGCCACGGCGAGGACCACCGCATCGGCCCGGAGCGTCTCCCCGGGAACCTGAACGCTCCAAGTGCCGTTCTCGTCAGTAGAGATGGAGGTGACGCGTGTACGGACCTCGGTACGCACGCCCGCGGAGTCGAGCGCCTTGCGGGCGAGCCGGTCATGCAGTTCACCCAGCGGGACGTGCGCCCAGCCGATGTCGGCCGCGCCCGGGTCGGACAGCAGACCGGTCTTGAACACCATCGCGGCGAGCCCCAGCGAGGCGTCGCCCGCGACCGCGTTGAGGGTGGCGACCCCGACCAGGTCCCACAGGGCCTCGACGGCACGCGCCGACTGACCGTGCGCGGTCAGCCAGCTGCCGAAGTCCTGTGCGTCCAAGCTCGGATCGGCGAGGTCGAGCCCCTTGAGCGCGAGCGCCGCACGCCCGACCTTGGCACGCTCGGCGAGCGAGAGATGCGGATAGGTCGCGAGGCTGCGCCCCAGATGCAGGGGCACCGGCAGCGCGTCGCGCCGCAGTCTGCCGAGCCGTCGGCCCTCGGGCCGGGCCACGTCGAGCACGGGCACGTCGAGACGATCCTGCAGCGGTGCCAACGCCGTCCCCTCGACGCGGTCGAGGAACCAGCGGTAGGCGGTGCAGCAGCGCAGGTAGACGTGCTGTCCGTTGTCGACGGTCAGTTCGCCGCGCTGGAAGGAGAAGGCGAGCCCGCCCAGGCGTGGCCTGCCCTCCAGCAGGGTGACGCGCACTCCGGCGTCGGCGAGCGCGAGCGCGGCGGTGATGCCGGCGAGCCCGCCGCCGATCACGACGGCGTCCCGCGCGGACTGATGCCCGTCGCTCATCGCACACCCTCCCCGGTGCGGCCGCCGTGGTGTTCGAGCCATGCCCGGTAGGCCGTTGCAGTCAGGGACGTCGTCCCCGAGCGGAGGGTTGCGTGCCACTCTTCTCCGACGGCATCACCTTGGACCGAATTGTCCACGCTCCCCATCAGGCACGCCTCCTGACGGTCCGCCGCGTCACATGCCGCGCGTCCAGGCCGGACAGGCCACGGACGGCGACGTAGGCCTTCTCACGTCCGGGCAGCGAGACCCGGCCGCGCAGCACCGCCTCGGGGTCGCGCTCGATGCGGTCGAGCAGTCGGCGGTAGATGCCGGCCATGGCAGCGACACAGGCGCCGCTGCGCCGGTCGAGCATGGGGAGCAGCCGGTAGCCCTCGGCGAAAAGGGCGCGGGCCCGTCGCACTTCGAAGTGCACGAGGCCCGCGAAGTCGGCGCCCTCCGGCGGTTTCGCCCCCTTGAAGCCGGCCGAGCAGCCGAACTTCGCGAGGTCGTCGGCGGGCAGATAGGTGCGCCCGCCCTCGGCGTCCTCACGGACGTCTCTGAGAATGTTGGTGAGCTGGAGCGCAAGACCGAGCGTGTCGGCGTACTCCGGCGCGCGTTCGGCGGCGCGCGCCCCCGGTTCGGGACCGAACACGCCGAGCGAGAGCCGCCCGATGGCGCCCGCCACACAGCGGCAGTACACCTTCAGGTCGTCCCAGGTCTCGTAGGTCTCGCCGCGTACGTCCATCAGGACGCCGTCGATCAGCTCGTCCAGGCCGCCCAGCGGGATCGGGAAGGTCTCGGCGGCATGGGCGAGGGCGACGGCCACCGGATCGGTGTCGTCCTCGTCGACCGAGCCCTCCCGCACCCGGGTCAGCATCGCCCGGGTGTCCTCGAGTCTCGCGGTCTTGACGTCGTCCGCCAGCGCGCCGTCACCGATGTCGTCGACGCGGCGCGAGAACGCGTAGAGCGCGGACATCGCGCGCCGCTTCGACGTGGGCAGCAGTCTGATGCCGTACGCGAAGTTACGGGCCTGCTGTCCGGTGACTGCCTCGCAGTAGCTGTAGGCGGCGAGCACCGGTGGGGAGACGTGCGGTGATGACTCCACGGTCCGGATCACCCCTCTCCTCGCAGAGTGACGCCCACCTCGCGCAGCAGCCGCAGCTTGCCGGGCTTGGGCGGGCCGGGAAGTACGTCGTATTCGGCGGCGGCGATCGCATGGATCGCCGCCCTTCCCCCCGCCACGAAACCTGCGAGCAGCAGTCTGAGCCTGCCGTGGACGCTACCCACCAAGGGGGCGCCTTCATTCAGGAGGTCGCGGGCGCGTTGTGCTTCATATGCAACCAGTGCGCGCACCGATGCGCCCGCGGTTTTCGTGGCGAGATCCGTCTCCTGGACGTGAAAGCGCTTCATGTCCTGGGCCGGGAGGTAGATCCGGTCGCGGCCGAGATCCTCGGCGACGTCCTGGAGGTGTTCGACGATCTGGAGGGCGGTGCAGATCGCGTCGGAGAGCCGGACCCGCTCGGAGGTCGAGGTGCCGGTGACGGCGAGCACCAGACGGCCGACGGGGTTGGCGGACAGCTCGCAGTAGGCGAGGAGGTCGTCGTAGGTCTCGTAGCGCTTGACGAGCTGGTCCTGGCGATTGGCGGCGATCAGACCGAGGAAGGGCTCGGGGGTCAGGGCACGGCGGCGGACGGTCGGCTGGAGGCGGCGCAGCAGGGGGTGGTGGGGCTCCCCGGAGAAGACCCGGTTCAGATCGGCCTCGAAAGCGTCGAGAAGCAGCAGCCGGTCCGAGGCGTCCGAGGGCGACACACCGAGGAGCCGGGCGTCCTCGCCACCGGGGGCGAGATCTCCGTCGCCGATGTCGTCGACCAGGCGGGCGAAGCCGTAGACGGCCATGAGGTCGGTGCGCCAGTCCTTGGGCAGGAAGAACGGAGCCACGGGGAAGTTCTCCCCCGCGGCCTTGTCGAGCGTACCGCGCTCCGGATCACCGATGCGCGCCGTACCGGTTCCCGTCACCGCTCACTGCCCGCGGCGAGGACGGCACGAGCCGGGTGGAGCTGGGGATCTTCGGTCGCCATTGCCGTCACATCTCCCGTTCTACACCGCAGACCCAATACGGACTATTTCGGACACGCCGCCCGGCCGTCCGCGCGGCTTCCCCGAGATCGGGTGTCGCGCATTATCGCCCCACTTGCCGCGATTCGGCACCGGTACAGCTTACGTTGTACAACGCCGCTTGGATCGTCGGGGTGTCCTGCACATCACAACAACACACCGATTGGCCCCAAGATTCCTAAGGGGGGCCGAAGTTGACGTTTCCTTTGCAGACGCGGGGCCCCGCCGGAGCAGTTCCGGCGGGGCCCGGTCGAGCGCAGGGGGCTTTTTCGTCCGGCCCGCGTGGACTACTTGCCCGTGAACTTCTCGTACTCCTTGATGACCTCGTCGGTCGGGCCGTCCATGCGCAGCTCGCCGCGCTCCAGCCACAGGACGCGATCGCAGGTGTCACGGATCGACTTGTTGTTGTGGCTGACGAGAAACACCGTGCCGGCCTGCTTGCGCAGTTCGCGGATGCGTTCCTCGGAGCGCTTCTGGAACTTGCGGTCACCGGTGGCCAGGGCCTCGTCGATCATGAGGACGTCATGGTCCTTGGCAGCGGCGATGGAGAAGCGCAGCCGGGCCGCCATGCCGGAGGAGTAGGTGCGCATCGGAAGGGTGATGAAGTCACCCTTCTCGTTGATCCCGGAGAAGTCGACGATCTCCTGGTAACGCTCCCTGATCTGCTCCCGGGACATGCCCATGGCGAGCCCGCCCAATATGACGTTCCGCTCGCCCGTGAGGTCGTTCATCAACGCCGCGTTGACGCCGAGCAGGGAGGGCTGGCCGTGCGTGTAGACACGACCGCTCTCCGCGGGCAGGAGACCGGCGATGGCACGCAGCAGGGTTGACTTGCCGGAACCGTTGGAGCCGATCAGGCCGATCGCCTCGCCCTTGTACGCGACGAAGGAGACGCCCCGCACAGCGTGCACCTTGCGCACACCCCGCTCCTCGCCGCGCTTCAAGATGCGGCTCAGTGCGGCGGTCGCGCTGCCCTTGCCGGTCTTGGCGCCGTTGACGCGGTAGACGATGTGCAGCTCGTCCGCGATGACCGTCGGGATCTGCTCGTCCCTGATGTCCTCAGCCACGGCCGTACCTCTCCTCAGCCTTCCAGAAGTACACGAAGCCACCGAGCGCGAAGAGCACGGCCCAGCCACCCGCGACCGCCCAGACGTGGTCGGGCAGGTTCTCCGAGCCGTAGTCGTCGATCAGGGCGAAACGCATCAGGTCCATGTAGAGGGCCGCCGGGTTCCACTGGAGCACCGTGGCGACCCACTGTGGCTTGTCGGCCAGCATGATCGGGATCGAGAACATCACCCCGGACGCGTACATCCAGGTGCGCATCACGAACGGCATGAGCTGTGCCAGGTCGGGGGTCTTGGCGCCGGCGCGGGCCATGATCAGCGCCAGGCCGGTGTTGAAGAGGAACTGCAGGGCCAGTACCGGGACGATCAGCACCCAGGACAGGTCCGGGTAGTGGCCGAAGCCGACCGCCACGGCGAACAGCACGATCATCGAGAACAGCAGCTGCTGGAGCTGCTGGAGCGCGAAGGACACCGGCAGCGAGGCGCGCGGGAAGTGCAGCGCGCGGACGAGGCCGAGGTTGCCGGAGATGGCACGCACGCCCGCCATGACCGAGCTCTGCGTGAAGGTGAACACGAAGACACCCGTGACCAGGAACGGGATGTACACGTCCTTCGACATGCCCCGGCTGGCGTTGAGGATGACGCCGAAGATGAAGAAGTACACGGCGGCATTCAGCAGCGGGGTGGCCACCTGCCACAGCTGGCCGAGCTTGGCCTGGCTGTACTGGGCGGTCAGCTTGGCCCGCGAGAACGCGATGATGAAGTGACGCCGGTCCCAGAGCTGACGGACGTACTCGACGAGCGAGGGGCGGGCGCCGCTCACGGACAGTCCGTACTTCGCGGCGAGCTGTACCGCCGTGAGGCCCTCGTCGGGCGACGCGGGCGCGCTGGTCACGACCGGGCCGTCATGCGTTGTCTCACTCAATGGTGGATAACTTTCGTCTTCGAGATGCGCGGCCTGTGCAGGCAGGGCACGAGTGTGGGACCGCGGTGCGGCCCGGGTGCTCTCAGGGACGAGCTTGTCAGATGACCGGGGGGCGGCCCAGTCGGGTGAGCCGCCACACCGTACGCCATTTCATGGGCCGACGCGGACCGCAGGGTGTGCTCCAGCCTTCCCGGAAGCCGCCGAACCAGGCCTTGAGGGCCGGCCGCGAGGGGCGGCGTACGAGAGTGAGCAGCAGCCAGACGCCGAGGTACACCGGGACCAGGGGCGCGGGCAGGTTGCGGCGGGCGAGCCAGACGCGGTTGCGGGCGACCATGCGGTGGTAGACCGCGTGCCGCGAGGGCGCGGTCGTGGGGTGGTACAGCACCATGTCGGACCGGTAGTCGATCATCCAGCCCGCGTCGAGGGCCCGCCATGCCAGGTCGGTTTCCTCGTGGGCGTAGAAGAATTCGTCCGGGAGGCCGCCGACTTCGGCGAGGACCTGGGTGCGTACGGCGTTGGCGCCGCCCAGGAAGGTGGTGACCCGGGAGGAGCGCATCGGGTCGGCGGCGCGCAGCCGCGGGACGTGCCGGCGCTGGGTGACCCCGGTGTCCGGGTCGGCGATGCGGAAGCTGACGATGCCGAGCTTCGGATCCTCGGTGAAGGCCTTGCGGCACAGTTCGGCGGTGTCGTGGCCAGCGAGAAGGCCGTCGTCGTCGAGGAACATCAATAGGTCGACATCGCGACCGCTGGGGCCGAAGGCCTCGATGCCGACATTGCGGCCGCCGGGGATGCCGAGGTTCTCGGGGAGCTCGATCGTCCGGACGCCGTCGGGGACGTCCGGGACGGGCGAGCCGTTGCCGACGACGACCACCTCGACCGGGTCGCCGTCCTGCTTGGCGACCGAGTCGAGCAGGGCGCGGAGCTCCTCGGGACGGTTGCCCATCGTGATGATGACCGCGCCGACCTTCATGCCGGCACTCACTTCAGCCTGCTGGAGGCGAGGATCGACACGAGGTGCAGCAGGGTCTGGAGCAGGGCGATGCCGGCCAGCACCGCGACGCCGAGCCGCGAGAAGAACAGGTCGTCGCGCACATGGTCCACGATCGCGAGGACGAGGATCAGCAGGGACGCCTCGATGCCGAGGATCAGCCGGTGGAACTTGAACGCCGCGGCGGCCCGGCGGGCCAGCGCCATGCCGGAGGAGCGCATCTCGGCGGCCGCCTCCTGCACGGGCGGCTTGCCGGCCTGGTGCCGGGCGACACCGACGAGGTCGGTCTCGGCCTTGATCAGGATCGCGCCGAGCGCGGCCAGGGTGCCGAGAAAGGCCCACAGCCAGTCGATACGGCCGCTGCCGAACAGGTCGGCGGCGCGCAGGCCGAACCCGACGAGCACGGCCGCGTCGGTCAGATAGGCGCCGACCCGGTCGAGGTACACGCCGTTCAGCGAGTACTGCTTCTTCCAGCGCGCGATCTCGCCGTCGACGCAGTCAAGGAGCAGGTACATCTGGACGCACACCACTCCGAGCACGGCGCCCGGGATCCCCGGTACCAGCAGCGCCGGGGCCGCGAGGACACCGAAGACGGTCATCAGGTACGTGAGCTGGTTGGGCGTGACCCTGGTGTTCACCAGGTAGCGGTCCACCCGCAGGGACACCTCACGCATGTAGAGGCGTCCCATCCAGTGCTCACCGCTGCGCCGGTCCTTGACCCCAGCGGGGTGGACGACCGGACGGAGTTCAGCTACCGATGGCCTTGACATAGTCGGTGTAGATGTCCTTGATCTGGTCGGTCTTGAGGTCGAGGTGTTCGAGGATGGTGTAGCGGCCGGGGCGTGTCTCCGGGGCGAACTCCACGGCGCGGACGAACTCCGCGGGTGTGAAGCCGATCTCCTCCGGCAGCACCGGCAGTCCGTGCCGACGCAGTACCTCGGCCATGTACGCCGCCTCTTCGTGGGCTCCGCGCAGGTACATCGCGAAGGCCGCGCCCAGGCCGCACTGTTCGCCGTGGGCGGCGGCACGCTTGGGGAAGAGCAGGTCGAAGGCGTGGTTGATCTCGTGGCACGAGCCCGAGGCGGGGCGCGAGTCGCCGGAGATCGACATCGCGATGCCGGTGAGGACCAGCGCCTCGGCCAGGACCTGGAGAAAGTCGTTGTCGCCGACGCCGCCGGGGTGCCGTAGCACCGCCTCGCCTGCCTGGCGGGCCATGGCCGCCGCGAGACCGTCGATCTTCTCGCCCTTGACCCGGTTCGCGAGCTCCCAGTCCGCGATCGAGTTGATGTTGGAGATAGCGTCGCCGATGCCCGCGCGCACGAAGCGCACCGGAGCCTCCCGGATGACGTCGAGGTCGATGACCGCGGCGATCGGGTTCGGCACACCGTACGAGCCGCGCCCGGCGTCGTTGTCGAGCGTGGCGACCGGCGAGCACAGCCCGTCGTGCGCGAGGTTCGTCGGTACCGCGACCAGGGGCAGGCCGACGCGGGCAGCGGCGAACTTGGCACAGTCGATGATCTTGCCGCCGCCGAGGCCCACGACGGCGTCGTAGTGGCCGGCCTTTATGTCGCTCGCCAACCGCACGGCGTCGTCGAGGGTGCCGCCGTCGACCTCGTACCAGGTGGCGCCGGGCAGCGTCGGCTCCAGACGCTCGCGCAGCTTGACGCCCGAGCCACCGCTGACGGCGACGGCGAGCCGGCCCGAGGTCGAGATGCGCTCGTCGGCGAGCACGCACGCCAGATCGTCGAGGGCACCGGGGCGGATGTCCACGACCAGCGGCGAGGGGATCAGCCGGGTCAGTACTGGCATGCGATCTCCCGTCCACGGGCGAGATCGTCGTGGTTGTCGATCTCCACCCACTGCACGTCGCCGATCGGCGCGACATCGATCCGGAAGCCCCGGTTCACGAGTTCCTGGTACCCGTGCTCGTAGAACTGCTGCGGGTCGGTCTCCCAGACCGCCTTGAGCGCGTCGGCGAGTTCGGGGGCGGCGTCGCCCTCGATGAGCGTGACGCCGATGTACTCGCCGGTCGCCTCGGCCGGGTCCATCAGCTTGGTGATCTTCGTCATGCCCTTCCCGGCGTCGACGACGACCTTCATCTCCTCGTCGGCCAGCGACTTCACGGTGTCCAGGGCGAGGATGATCCGCTTGCCCTCGCCACGCGCGGCGAGCAGTGTCCTCTCGACGGAGACCGGGTGCACGGTGTCGCCGTTGGCGAGGATCACGCCGTCCTTGAGGGCGTCACGGCCGCACCACAGGGAGTAGGCGTTGTTCCACTCCTCGGCCTTGTCGTTGTCGATGAGGGTGAGCTTGAGGCCGTACTTGTCCTCAAGGGCCGCCTTGCGCTCGTACACGGCCTCCTTGCGGTAGCCGACGATGACCGCGACCTCGGTCAGGCCGATCTCGGCGAAGTTGGCGAGCGTCAGGTCCAGGACCGTGGGTTCGCCCTCTATTCCCGCGGGGCCCACCGGCACCAGAGCCTTGGGAAGGCTGTCGGTGTAGGGGCGCAGACGCCGGCCGGCGCCGGCCGCCAGCACGAGGCCGATCATGCGGGTTCTCCTTCGTCGTGTACGGCGGGAGCCCCTGCGGACACCCAGAAGCGGACGCTCTCGACGAGCACCACCAGGGCCACGGCCACGGCCAGGACCGTGAGCGCGACCGTGAACTGCGAAGCGGTGAGCGCGGCGGCCAGGACGGTGACGAGCAGCGTCCGTCCTTCGTGCCCCCCGACGGCGCGCACCAGCCAGGCCGGGGGCGCTCCGGCGTTGCCGCGGATGCGGTACACCGTGTCGTAGTGATGGTAGGCGACGGCCGCCACCAGGCCGAAAGCCGCGGGAAGGGCTCCGTTCACGTCCGCTTCGGCTGCCAGGACCAGGACAGTGCCGTATTCGGCGGCGCGGAAGAGCGGGGGGACGAGCCAGTCGAGGGCGCCCTTCAGGGGGCGGTACAGGGCCTGACCGGCGGTGACGGTGTAGACGACCGCACCCGCGACGGGCGCCCAGGTCACCCCGGAGAAGACGGCCACGGCGAGGACGGCGGTACCGGCCGACGCCACCAGCAGCGGCGCTCCGAGGCGGACGCGTGTGGCGCGTGCCACGAATGAGGCGAGCGGTCCGTTGTCCGCGAGGTCCGCCAGCGCCTGCGCCGCCCGGTCCGTCCGCTGCGCCTTCCGCGTCAGCGACCGCAGCACCCGGCCCGCCGTGGTGTAGGTCGCCGCGAAGGCGCACCCGACGAGAAGGACGTAGAAGGTGATCCGCGGAGTCGTGGCCGCCGTGAGCACCGCGATCATCGCCCAGCGCTCGCCGATCGGCAGGACGATCATCCGCCGTACCCAGACCGTCCAGCCGACGCTGTCGAGCTTGTCCGAAAGGGCGGCCGTGGGGCTGGTGTTGGCGGTCGCGTCGTGGTTGGCCTCGTTGAAGGAGAAGTCGACGACGTGCCGGCAGGTCTGGACGACCATCGCGCCGAGGGCGAGGGCCCATACGTCGTCGCCGCCCCGGGCCGCTCCCAGAGCGAGGCCCGCGTAGTACGCGTACTCCTTGGCCCGGTCGAAGGTGGCGTCGAGCCAGGCGCCGAGCGTGGAGTACTGGAGGGAGTAGCGGGCGAGTTGGCCGTCGGTGCAGTCCAGGACGAACGACGCGATCAGCAGGACTCCCGCCGCGATGAAGCCGCCGCGCGTACCCGTGGCCGCGCAGGCCGCCGCGATCAGAGCGATGAGCAGGGACGCGGTGGTGACCTGGTTCGGGGTCAGGCCGCGGCGGGCGCACCAGCGGGCGACGTAGCGGGAGTACGGGCTGATGAAGTGGGTGGTGAAGAAGCCGTCGCGGGACTTCACGGCGGACTTCAGGCGTACGGCCTCGTCGTCGACCTCCGCGACGGCCTGCCGTGCCTCGTTGCGGGCCTGGGGATCGACGGGCACGGCGGCGACCAGGCTGCCGAGCTCGGGCTGGTGGACATCGGCGCCGTCGTCGGCCAGCGCGGTGACAAGGCGGTCGGGGAGGCTGTCGACGGCGACAGCGGTACCGCCGCCCGCGGAGTTCTCGCGGGCCAGCGCCCGGGTCAGTGTCACTCGGCCGTCGGGCTGCGCGGTGATGGCGCCGGGCAGCGCGGCGAGGGAGAAGCGGGGGTCGGTGAGACCGAGGCGCAGGGCGTGCACGTGGCCGACGAAGCGGGCGTCGACGAGGGCGACCCGCTGGTCACAGGGCGCCTCGGCGACCAGCCGCTCGGCATCGGCGGCGTCCGCGGCGACCCGCACGTCGAAGCCGAGGGACCGCAGATCACCCTCGATCGACGATCCGGGGACCGGCTGACCGGTGAGGATGGCGGTCGACAACCGAACTCACTCCCTGGGTGCCGACGCGCTGGCGCCGGTCATGTGCACGATGGGGGCGCCCCTTGGCTGCACCAGGCGGGCGGCATGTCGGCAGAGGCTATCGGATGCCAAGAAGACTGCGTTCACCGCCCGTTAACGGGCCGATCAACACCGCCTCCCCCGGCCTTTGCCACGATCATCATCGGTGATCCTGGCCTCCGCCCACAAACCGCGGCCCGCAGAGCGGACATCCAGGACATCGTGAGTGCTTCCGGAGCGTCGGCATAGGGTGGACGACCATGACGTGGCTGATCACCGGCGGTGCCGGGTACATAGGGGCGCATGTGGCGCGGGCCATGACAGGGGCCGGGGAGCGGGTGCTCGTCCTGGACGACCTGTCGGCGGGCGTGCCCGCCCGGCTTCCCTCCGAGGTGCCGCTGATCCGGGGTTCCTCGCTCGACGGTGGCCTGCTGAAGCGGGTGCTCGCCGAGCACGCGGTGACGGGTGTGGTGCATCTCGCGGCGCGCAAGCAGGTCGCCGAGTCGGTGGCGCAGCCGACCCGCTACTACCAGGAGAACGTCGGCGGTCTCGCGACCCTGCTGGAGGCGGTCGCGGAGGCCCGGATCGAGCGCTTCCTCTTCTCCTCTTCGGCCGCCGTCTACGGCAACCCCGACGTGGAACTGATCACGGAAGAGACCCCCTGCGCCCCGGTGAACCCGTACGGCGAGACGAAGCTGGCCGGGGAGTGGCTGGTGCGGGCGGCCGGGCATGCCCACGGGATCTCCACCGTCTGCCTGCGCTATTTCAACGTCGCCGGGGCCGCCGCGCCGGAGCTCGCGGACACCGGTGTCTTCAACATCGTGCCCATGGTCTTCGACCGGCTCACCCGGGACGAGGCGCCACGGATCTTCGGCGACGACTATCCGACGCCGGACGGCACCTGCGTCCGTGACTACATCCATGTGTCCGACCTGGCCGAGGCTCATCTCGCGGCGGCCCGGCGGCTGTCCGAAGGCGACCGAAGCGGTGACCTGACCGTCAACATCGGTCGCGGCGAGGGCGTTTCCGTGCGCGAGATGGTCACGGTGATCGGGGAGGTGACCGGAGACCGGCGGCCTGCCGTCGTGGAGCCCAGGCGTCCGGGAGACGCCCCCGTGTCGGTGGCCTCGGCCGCCCTGGCCGCTGAGACGCTCGGCTGGCGCGCACGGCGAGGGGTGCGCGAGATGATCGACTCCGCCTGGCGGGGTTGGTTGCTCCACCACAACTGAGGGTGCCCTGACCTGCGATTCGTTTCCGCAGGTCAGGGCACATGACAACGGTGTTCAGTGCCGCGTTGCCCGATACCCCCCACCCGTAGTTGACTGTGATCCCGGACGGGCTGTTCCGGATCAACGCGTAGGAGGCGGCTTCCATGGGGGCTGGGCACGATCACGGGCACGCGCACTCGCACGCCCCGGTCGGCGGTACGGCGACCGCGGCGTACGTCGGCAGGCTGCGCGTGGCGCTGTCGATCACGCTCACCGTCATGGTTGTCGAGATCATCGGCGGCGTCGTCGCGGACTCCCTCGCCCTGGTGGCCGACGCGGCGCACATGGCGACGGACGCGCTGGGTCTCGGTATGGCCCTCCTCGCGGTCCACTTCGCGAACCGCCCGCCGACGGGCAATCGCACCTTCGGGTACGCCCGCGCCGAGATCCTCGCGGCCCTCGCGAACTGTCTGCTGCTGCTCGTGGTCGGCGGGTACGTCCTCTACGAGGCGATCCAGCGGTTCGTCACGCCCGCGGACACCGAGGGCGGGCTGACCATCGTGTTCGGCGCGATCGGTCTGGTCGCGAACATGATCTCGCTGACCCTGCTGATGCGCGGCCAGAAGGAGAGCCTGAACGTCCGCGGAGCGTTCCTTGAGGTCGCGGCGGACGCGCTGGGCTCGCTCGCGGTGATCGTCTCGGCCGCGGTGATCCTGACCACGGGCTGGCAGGCCGCCGACCCGATCGCCTCCCTGGTCATCGGTCTGATGATCGTGCCGCGCACCTTCAAGCTGCTGCGCGAGACCCTCGACGTGCTGCTGGAGGCGGCGCCCAAGGACGTCGACATGGCGGAGGTACGCACGCACATCCTGGCCCTCGACGGGGTGGAGGACGTCCACGATCTGCACGCTTGGACGATCACCTCGGGCATGCCGGTGCTCTCCGCGCACGTGGTGGTCCGCTCCGACGTGCTCAGCGCGATCGGCCACGAGAAGCTGCTGCACGAGCTCCAGGGCTGCCTCGGCGACCATTTCGACGTGGAGCACTGCACCTTCCAGCTGGAGCCGAGCGGCCACGCGGAGCACGAGGCGCGGCTCTGCCACTGACACGCGTGTACGGTGCATGAAACGCCCGTTCTGACGGAATGCAGCGATCCGGCACACCTTTGCGTCCTCCACCCCACAGCCCCGCCCCGGGGCGGTTCCGGGTCCGCCGCGCCGGGCACGATCAACTGCCGGGAGTGCCCGATCGGTGCGGCACACTTGGGGCGCGAAGACCGATGTGAAGGATGGGTATGCCGACCACACCTGCCACCACGACGCACTCTCCGTCGAACGGCGCCGCGAACGCGATCCTGCTGGAACTGGTCGACGAGCACGGTGTGACGATCGGCACCGCGGAGAAGCTCGCCGCCCACCAGCCGCCGGGACAGCTGCACCGTGCCTTCTCGGTGTTCCTCTTCGACGAGCGGGGCCGGCTGCTCCTCCAGCAGCGGGCGCTGGGCAAGTACCACTCCCCCGGTGTGTGGTCCAACACCTGCTGCGGTCACCCCTACCCCGGCGAGGCGCCCTTCGCGGCGGCGGCCCGGCGGACATACGAGGAGCTGGGCGTCTCCCCGTCGCTGCTCGCCGAGGCCGGCACGGTCCGCTACAACCACCCGGACCCGGACTCGGGCCTGGTCGAGCAGGAGTACAACCACCTGTTCGTCGGTCTGGTGCAGTCCCCGCCCGGTCCGGACCCGGAGGAGGTCGGCGCAACCGCGTTCGTGACCCCCGGCGAGCTGTCGGAGCGGCACGCGAAGGACACCTTCTCGTCCTGGTTCATGACGGTGCTGGACGCGGCCCGTCCCGCGGTCAGGGAGCTGACAGGCCCGTCCGCCGGCTGGTGACCGCCCTCAGGCCACGCGCACGGGCTTGAGCGGCAGGGCGGACCAGATCACCTTGCCCCCGCCGGACGTGTGCTCGACGTCGCACACGCCACCCGCCTCCCGGGTGACCTCGCGTACCAGCAGCAGCCCCCGTCCGCCGGTCTCACTGTGGGGATGGTCCAGTGCGGTCGGACGGTAAGGGTGGTTGTCCTCGACGGACACCCGCACCCACTCCCGGCCCACGGCGACCTCCACGGCGAGCATCGGCGAGAGCAGGGCCGCGTGCCGGACGGCGTTCGTGACCAGTTCCGACACGATCAGCAGAAGGCCCTGGACGAGGTCGTCCGAGACCGGCACCCCCTGGCGGTGCAGCAGGTCCCGTACGGCGTGGCGCGCCTGTGGGACCGACGCTTCGACGGCGGGAGCGGTGAACCGCCACACTCCCTCGTACGGCAGCGGGTCCGGTGCCCCCGGATCAAGAAGGTTCGGTTCGAGTGGTTCCGGTCCGAGTGGTTCCGGTCCGAGTGGTTCCGGTCCGAGTGGTTCCGGTCCGAGTGGTTCCGGTCCGAGTGGTTCCGGTCCGGGAGGTTCCTCTCCGCCGCCTGGTGGGCGAGGGCCGTACCCGCGCCCATGGTCGTCCATTCTTCGGTCGCCACCCTTGCGCTCGATTGTCACCACACGTCGAGTGTTGGCAGCGGGTCACCCCACTCCGCAGACCTGAACAGAAGTCAGCGAATATCGAGCGTCTCCGACTGTTTCCGTCTGTTTCCGTATGGAGCTACTCGGCTTCCGTCGGTTTGGTGGCGGCCTCTTGTTGCTGTTCGGTGACCAGGTCGACGATCTTGCGCCCGCCGAAGCCGGTCGCGATGAGACCGAGGCCGTCGAAGAGCAAGCCGAGCGAGAAGAAGCAGCCGATCACGTACTTGCTGCTGCTCGGCCAGGAGGCCAGTACGAGGATGCCAAGGAGCAGACCGAAGGCACCCTGCACGAGCGTCCAGCCGAACTGCGGTCCGCGCACCACCAGACTGCCGGCCAGCCGGAACACCCCGCCGGTCAGGAAGAGCAGCGCGGCGAACATGGTCAGGGCCGCGGCGGCCGCTTCCGGGCGCCCGATCACGACGATGCCGGCCGCGATGTTCAGGGCGGCGACCACGACACCGAGCCAGAAGAAGTTGGAGCCCCGGGCCTGGATCGCGTGCAGCAGTCCGACCGTGCCGCCGATCAGCAGGAGCCAGCCGAACAGGAGCATGGAGGTCAGCGTGGCCACGCCGGTGTAGATCAGCCCGACGACTCCGGCGATCACCAGAATCACCCCGAGCGCGGCCAACCAGCCGAAGCTTCGGCTCAGCTTGGCGGTCTCGATGTTCTCCGCCTTTTTGACTGCCATGAGGGGCCTCCCCGCGCTGCGGCCCCCTTCCTGATCGTACGGTCGGGGGGTACGGCTAGCATCCGGCGCATGGAGCTCCCGGAGCCGCAGCTGCTGCACACCGTCACCGACTCGGTCGCTACCGTCGTAGTGCACCACCCGGCCAAGCGCAATGCAATGACGGCCGCGATGTGGCGGGCGCTGCCGCCGCTCCTGGACTCGCTGGCCGCCGATCCGGACGTACGGGCTCTGGTGCTGACCGGGGAGGGCGGGACGTTCTGCGCGGGTGCCGACATCTCCACGCTGCAGGGGTCGCCCGAGGAGGCGCAAGGGCTCGCGGTGGACGCCGAGGACGCCCTCGCCGCGTTTCCCAAGCCGACGCTGGCGGCGATCCGGGGGCACTGTGTGGGCGGCGGGTCTCAGCTCGCGGCGGCCTGTGATCTGCGGTTCGCCGAGGAGGGTGCGCTGTTCGGGGTGACTCCGGCGAAGCTCGGGATCGTGTATCCGGCGTCCTCCACGCGGCGGTTGGTGTCGCTGGTCGGGCCGGCCACCACCAAGTACCTGCTGTTCTCGGGCGAGTTGATCGACGCGGAGCGGGCACTGCGCACCGGTCTGGTCGACGAGGCGCTGCCCGAGGGTGAACTCGCCAAGCGAGTAGGGGAGTTCACCCGGATTCTGGTCTCCCGCTCACAGCTGACGCAGGCCGCGGCGAAGGAGTTCGCGAACGGGTGCACAGACCGGGACGCGCACTGGGCCGGGCAGGCGCAGGGCAGCGGCGACACCGCGGAGGGCGTCGCCGCGTTCCTGGAGCGCCGTCAGCCGCGGTTCACGTGGTCGGTTCCCCGCCGAGGATGAAACGGCTCCTCGACCGGATCAGCTCGACGACCTCGGCGGGCGCCTTCTGCGGGGCTCCGGCGTCGTAGGGCGGCTGCGGGTCGTACTCGATGCCGAGTTGTACGGCCTGGGCGACGAAGTCGCCGGCGATCCGGCCGAGCAGGGCGAGCCCCATGTCGATGCCGGAGGAGACTCCGGCCGCGGTCACGTACTTGCCGTCGGTCACCACCCGCTCCCCCGTCGGCTCGACCCCGAACTTCCTCAGCTCGTCCAGTGCCAGCCAGTGCGAGGTGGCGCGGCGCCCTTCGAGGAGGCCCGCTGCGGCCAGCAGCAGGGAGCCGGTACACACGGACGTCGTCCAGGCACTGGTGGCGTCGGCGGCGCGGATCCAGTCGAGGAGGGCACTGTTCTCCATCTGCAGGGTCTGCCCGGGGCCGCCAGGGACGACCACGACATCGGGGTTCGGCACCTCGGCCAGGGTCCGGTCGGCGATCAGTGCGAGGTTCCCGCTGTCGGCGCGGACGGGGCCCGTCTCCTCGGCGACGAAGACGACCTCGGAGTCCGGGAGCCGGCCGAGCGTCTCGTACGGGCCGACCGCGTCGAGGGCCGTGAAGCGGTCGTAGAGGACGATCGCGAACTGCATGGTTCCCCCTGGGAACGGTTGCGGGTGTTCAGTGGGCGGGCGCCGGGCGGAACCGGCGGCGGTACTCGGCCGGTGCCGCGCCGAGTGTTCTGACGAAGGCGCGGCGCATGGCCTCCGGGGTGCCGTAGCCGCTGGTTCGGGAGATCTCCTCGATGCCGTCGGAGGTGTCCTCCAGCAGTCGGCGGGCGTGTTCGAGGCGGACCCGGTCGACGTACCGGCCGGGTGTCATGCCGGTCTCGGTCCGGAAGGCGCGGGCGAAGTGGCGGGTCGAGAGCCGGGCGCGGGCGGCCAGGGCCTCGACGCTCAGGTCGTCGGCGGGGTGCTCGGTGATCCAGTGCTGAACCTCGCGCAGCGGTTCCCGCTGAGCCGTCTGGGCGGCCAACTGGGCGCTGAACTGGGCCTGGTTGCCGGGCCTGCGCAGGAAGACGACCAGGTGGCGGGCGATGGCGAGGGCTGCCTCCCGGCCCAGGTCCTCCTCGACCAGGGCGAGCGCGAGGTCGATGCCTGAGGTGACGCCCGCGGACGTCGACACCCGTCCGTCGCGCACATAGATCGGGTCGGGGTCCACCGCGACGGCCGGGTGGTCATGGGCGAGCTTGTCGCTGTACGCCCAGTGCGTGGTGACCCGGCGGCCGTCCAGCAGGCCCGCCTCGGCGAGCAGGATCGCTCCGGTGCACACCGAGACCAGGCGCTCGGCCGCCGGCCCGTGCTCGCGCAGCCAGTCGGTGAGGAGTTCGTCGGGGCGCCGGGTGCCCCGGCCGCCGGGCACCAGGAGGGTGTGCGCGGCGTCGGCCTGGGCTAGCGCTTCGTCCGGTACGACGGTCAGGCCGCTGGAGGCGCGTACGGGAGCGCCGTCGAGCGAGGCCGTACGGATGCGGTAGGTGCCCGGGGTGTGCTGCTCGGCACCGGCGAAGACCTCCAGCGGGCCGGTGACGTCGAGGCTCTGCATGCCGTCGAAGAGGACGAAGAGAACGGTGCGCTGCGCCATGGGTCCGATTCTTGTGGCAGGGACGCGATGGCGGCAACGACGAGTTCCCCACCTTTCCTGCCATGAAGGGCTCCCGCCCCGAGGGGATACCAAGCGGTCGGTAACCTGACGCCATGACTACTGACGCCCTGGAATCGCGCGCCGGCCGCCGCTGTCAGAACCCCCTCAACACCCTGCACGCCACGCACTACTTCTCTCCCGACCTGGGCAAGGAGCTGGCCGCGGTCGGCATCACCCACCCCAGGGCCGTCAACTTCGCGGTGCGGGCGGCCGCGCTGGGACCGGTCGGCCCTGGGGCGGTGACGGCGGTGTTCTACAACTACAAGCACGAGCTGGTCGCCGAGCACGTTCCCGCGGTGTGGCGGACCGCCACCCCCGAACAGGTCCTGGCCGCACGCGCGCGTGCCGTCGACGCGACACTGCGCCGCCTGCTCGGTGACGGGGCCGTGGCGTCCGAGGAGATGGCCGAGGCGGCGCGGCTCGCGCTCCGCGCCACCGAGGCCTGCTCGCGCTCCGCGCGCCCGCTGTACTCCGCGCACGCCGATCTGCCGGTGCCCCAGGAACCCCACCTCGCGCTCTGGCACGCCGCGACGCTGCTGCGCGAGCACCGGGGCGACGGACATCTCGCCATCCTGATGTCCGCGGAACTCGACGGCCTGGAGGCCCTGGTCACCCACACCGCGACGGGTCGGGGCATGACACCGTCCTGGGTGTTCACCACGCGCGGCTGGACCCGGGAGGAGTGGGACGCGGCCGCCGGACGGCTCCGGGAGCGCGGGCTGCTGGACGCCGACGGGGAGCTGACCGAACGAGGTGTCGCCCTGCGCGAGGAGATCGAGGAGGAGACGGACCGGCTGGACCGGGCCCCGTACGAGCACCTCGGGGCCGAGGGGGTGCGGCGGCTGACGGAACTCGCGGCGGGGTTCGCTCGGGCCGCGGTGACCACGGGGGCCTATCCCGCGGACCTGATCGGCAGGCGCTGATCCGCCGGCTTCCGTCGCGAAGATTGCCGGGCCGTCACAGAGGTACCCGTTCCTCTCCTGGTCGGCGTGGCCGGGAGAGGAAAGGAGATGCACATGTTCCGTGCGATCGCAGACGTACTGCGACAGATCGGCGGCGCCATAGCCACCGTGGTGACGCTGCCCTTCCGGGCACTGGCCCGGCTCTTCGGCGGTGCGTCCAGCTCCACGAGGAGCCGGAGGGCCTGATGACCGCGCCCTGATCCCCGACTGTCTGTGCCGCCTGCCACAATTGCCGCGCAACCTCAGTGAGAAGGCGGTACGGGATCGTGACGACAGCCGGGTCCAGCGGGTCCACCAGCGCAGGGTCGATCGAAGGCAGGATCGCCGAGGAACTCGGCGTAAGGGAGCGGCAGGTCAAGGCTGCCGTGGAACTGCTCGACGGCGGTTCCACGGTTCCCTTCATCGCCCGCTACCGCAAGGAAGCGACCGAGATGCTCGACGATGCGCAGCTGCGCACGCTCGAGGAGCGGCTGCGGTATCTGCGGGAGCTGGAGGAGCGCCGGACGGCGATCCTCGACTCGGTGCGCGAGCAGGGCAAGCTCACCGAGCAGCTCGAGGCGCAGATCCGGGGCGCGGAGACCAAGGCGCGCCTGGAGGACATCTATCTGCCGTTCAAGCCCAAGCGGCGCACCAAGGCGCAGATCGCCCGCGAGGCAGGGCTTGAGCCGCTCGCCGAGGGACTGCTCGGGGACCCGGGTGTCGCTCCGCTCGCCGCGGCCGCCGCGTTCGTCGACGCCGACAAGGGCGTGCCCGATCCGCAGGCCGCCCTCGACGGCGCCCGGGCCATCCTGACCGAGCGCTTCTCGGAGGACGCCGATCTGATCGGCGAGCTGCGTGAGCGCATGTGGGTGCGCGGCCGGCTGGCCGCCAAGGTGCGGGACGGCAAGGAGGAGGCAGGCGCCAAGTTCTCCGACTACTTCGACTTCGCCGAGCCCTTCACCGACCTGCCCTCGCACCGGATCCTGGCGATGCTGCGCGGCGAGAAGGAGGAGGTCCTCGACCTCGTCCTGGAGCCCGAGGAGCCTTCCGAGCAGCCCGGTCCTTCCTCGTACGAGGCAATCGTCGCCTCGAAGTTCGGGATCGCCGACCGTGGCCGCCCCGGCGACAAGTGGCTGACGGACACCGTCCGCTGGGCCTGGCGGACCCGGATCCTGGTTCACCTCGGCATCGACCTGCGGCTGCGGCTGCGGACGGCCGCCGAGGACGAGGCGGTCAACGTGTTCGCGGCGAACCTCCGCGACCTGCTGCTCGCCGCCCCGGCCGGCACGCGCGCGACGCTGGGCCTGGACCCCGGTTTCCGTACCGGCGTGAAGGTCGCCGTGGTCGACGCGACCGGCAAAGTGGTCGCCACCGACGTCATCTACCCGCACGTCCCGGCCAACAAGTGGGACGAGGCGATCGCCAAGCTGGCCCGGCTGGCCAAGCAGCACGCGGTCGAGCTGGTCGCGATCGGCAACGGCACGGCGTCCCGCGAGACCGACAAGCTCGCCGGTGAACTCATCACCAAGCACCCGGAGCTGAAGCTCACCAAGGTGATGGTGTCCGAGGCGGGCGCGTCCGTGTACTCGGCCTCCGCCTTCGCCTCGCAGGAACTGCCCGACATGGACGTGTCGCTGCGCGGCGCGGTCTCCATCGCTCGCCGCCTCCAGGACCCGCTCGCGGAGCTGGTGAAGATCGACCCGAAGTCGATCGGCGTCGGCCAGTACCAGCACGACCTGTCCGAGGTGAAGCTGTCGCGTTCGCTGGACGCGGTGGTGGAGGACTGTGTGAACGGCGTGGGGGTCGACGTCAACACCGCGTCCGCTCCCCTGCTCTCCCGGGTTTCCGGGATCACCTCGGGGCTGGCCGAGAACATCGTGTCGCACCGCGATGCCAACGGCCCCTTCACATCCCGTACCGAGCTGAAGAAGGTGGCCAGGCTGGGGCCCAAGGCGTACGAGCAGTGCGCGGGGTTCCTGCGGATCCGCGACGGTGTCGACCCGCTGGACTCCTCCAGCGTGCACCCCGAGGCGTATCCGGTGGTGCGGCGCATGGTGAAGACGGCGGGGCAGGAAGTCGCCTCCCTCATCGGCAACACGGGTGTGCTGCGGTCATTGAAGCCGCAGGAGTTCGTGGACGAGACGTTCGGTCTGCCCACCGTGACCGACATCCTCAAGGAGCTGGAGAAGCCGGGGCGTGACCCTCGGCCCGCCTTCAAGACGGCGACCTTCAAGGAGGGCGTCGAGAAGATCGCCGACCTGGTCGCCGGGATGGTCCTTGAGGGAGTCGTGACGAACGTGGCGGCGTTCGGGGCGTTCATCGACATCGGCGTCCACCAGGACGGTCTGGCGCATGTCTCCGCGCTGTCCAAGACGTTCGTCAAGGACCCGCGGGATGTGGTGAAGCCGGGTGACATCGTCAAGGTGAAGGTGCTGGAGGTCGATATTCCGCGCAAGCGGATCTCGTTGACGCTGCGGCTCGACGACGAGGCGGCGGCGAAGCCCTCCGGTGGGGAGCGCCGTCAGCCGCAGCGGGGTGGGCGGCCGCCTCAGCAGCGGCAGCAGCAACCGCGGCAGCAGCAGCGGTCGGCGCCTGCTCCGGGCAACAGTGCGATGGCTGATGCTCTGCGCAAGGCCGGGCTGCTGGATTCCAAGAAAAAGGGGCGGTAGCGGTTGTGGGGAACTGCGGGTCAGTTGTGGCTGGTCGCGCAGTTCCCCGCGCCCCTTCAGGGCGCTTCCGTCACCTTGCCTGCTGAGACCTCCAGGCGGCGGGTCACCCTCACCGCGTCCAGCATTCTGCGGTCGTGGGTGACCAGGAGCAGGGTGCCTTCGTAGGCGTCCAGGGCCGATTCCAGCTGTTCGATCGCCGGGAGGTCCAGGTGGTTCGTCGGTTCGTCCAGGACCAGGAGATTCACGCCCCGGCCCTGCAACAAGGCGAGCGCGGACCTCGTCCGCTCTCCCGGCGACAGCGTCGCCGCCGAGCGCAGGACGTGGTCCGCCTTCAGGCCGAACTTGGCGAGGAGGGTGCGGACTTCGGCCGGTTCCGTGTCGGGGACCGCCGCGCAGAAGGCGTCCAGGAGGGACTCCTCTCCGTGGAAGAGCTTGCGGGCCTGGTCGACCTCGCCGATCAGGACGCCTGAGCCCAGGGAGGCCTGGCCGGAGGTCACCGGCACCCGGCCCAGCAGGGCGCCGAGCAGCGTCGACTTGCCCGCGCCGTTCGCGCCCGTGACCGCCACCCGGTCCGCCCAGTCGATCTGGAGGGACACCGGGCCGAGAACGAAGTCACCCTGACGTACCTCGGCGTCCCTCAGGGTCGCGACGACCGCGCCCGAGCGGGGTGCCGACGCGATCTCCATCCGCAGGTCCCACTCCTTGCGCGGTTCCTCGACGACGTCCAGGCGTTCGATCATGCGCTGGGTCTGGCGTGCCTTCGCGGCCTGCTTCTCGCTGGCCTCGCTGCGGAACTTGCGGCCGATCTTGTCGTTGTCGTTGCTCGCCTTGCGGCGGGCGTTCTTCACGCCCTTGTCCATCCAGGAGCGCTGCATCTGCGCCCGGTCCTGGAGGGCGGTCCTCTTGTCGGCGTACTCCTCGTAGTCGTCCCGGGCGTGCCGGCGGGCGACCTCACGCTCCTCCAGGTAGGCCTCGTAGCCGCCGCCGTAGAGGGTGATCTGCTGCTGGGCGAGGTCGAGTTCGAGGACCTTGGTGACGGTGCGGGTGAGGAACTCGCGGTCATGGCTGACGACGACCGTGCCGGCGCGGAGGCCCTTCACGAACCGCTCCAGGCGCTCCAGGCCGTCCAGGTCGAGGTCGTTGGTCGGCTCGTCGAGGAGGAAGACGTCGTAGCGGGAGAGCAGGAGGGAGGCGAGGCCGGCTCGCGCCGCCTGGCCGCCCGACAGGGACGTCATGGGCTGGTCCAGGTCGACCGCCAGGCCCAGTGAGTCGGCGACCTCCTCGGCCCGTTCGTCGAGGTCGGCGCCGCCGAGGTCGAGCCAGCGCTCCAGGCTCGTGGCGTACGCGTCGTCCGCGCCCGGTGCCCCGTCGACCAGGGCCTGGGTCGCGTCGTCCATCACGCGCTGGGCCTCGGCGACCCCGGTGCGGCGGGCGAGGAAGTCCCGGACGGTCTCGCCCGGGCGCCGCTCGGGCTCCTGCGGGAGATGCCCGACGGTGGCCGTCGGCGGAGAGAGCCTGAGCTCCCCCTCCTCGGGTGCGATCAGCCCGGCGAGCATTCTGAGCAGCGTGGACTTGCCCGCGCCGTTGGCTCCGACCAGGCCGATCACATCTCCGGGCGCGACGACGAGGTCGAGCCCGCTGAACAGGGAACGGTCGCCGTGGCCGGCGGCGAGGTTCTTGGCGACGAGGGTGGCAGTCATCAGACTGTCGATCCTAATGGCCGCCGCCGGTGCGCAGCGCCTGGGTTTTCAGCGGGCCATGGCCTCCACCAGGACACTTCCCGAGGTCCGCGCCACCACGAACGATTCTCCTTTCACCGCCTTGGCATCCAGGGCGATCCGGTGCCGGCCCGCTTCCAGGACACCGTCGAAGACCTCCTGGGCGTGACTGCGGTAGAGCCGGTCGATGCGGTACGCCGTGAGGCGGACCCGGCATGGTGAGGTGACCTCGACGCCGGCCTCGCCGTCGGCGGCGACCAGGCCGGTCAGACGGCGCTGTTCGGCCGGGCTGCGGTCCAGGGCGTGCTCTATCTGGGCCACGAGCAGCGGGATGATCGGGGCGAGACCGTCGACGTAGGCCACGTCGACGCCCGCGCGTTCGAAGGAGTGGCGTACGGCGGCACGTTCCTCCTCGGTGACCGCGCGTCCGAAGGCGACGGCGCCGTAGCCACGGAGTTCGTCGGCGTGCACGTCGCCCACTTCGCGGGTGATGTCGGCGCCGATGCCGATGGTGCGCAGGGCGGCGGCGAGTTTGGCGAGGACGGCGACGCGGGCGCCGATGAGCAGGACGCGGCGGCGCGTGCCCTCCGCGTCACCGCCGCCCTGGAGCAGGGAGTCGAGGGCGGCCCGGTACTCGGCGCCCTGGAAACGGAAGGGCCCTATGCCGTGGTAGCCGTTGAGTTCGAGGTCCACGGCGTCCTCGGTCTGCCAGGCGAAGTCCCGCCAGATGAAGTCGTCGCCGTCCCGCTCGATGACGGCGGTGACGGCTCCGCAGGCGAGGTCCTCGCACTCGGGGCAGCCATAGATGACGTAACGGCCGCCCGGAAGCGGGGCGTCCGCCTCGCCCAGGAGGCTGCGGACCTGGGCGGTGAAGATCGCGGGTGGGACGTCGGAGGCCAGTGGGGAGACGGCGTCGAGGTCGGAGAGCTGGAAGAGGAGAGGGCGGCCGTCGACGATGAAGTCCACGAAGTCCCGGTGGATCTGGAGGTCACCGTTGGCGAGAACTCCACCGGCACGCATCGCCGGTGCCAGGCCGAAGGTCGCGTATGCGGCAGACATGGTGTGAGTATTCCCGCCTTTGGGGCGTTCTGAGCACGGCATGGGTCATTCCGCCGACACGGGGCGGCGGGTTCGCCGGAGGCGGACCAGTGGGTGGCCGTGTGGCTCCGCGTCGTCGGCGTACGCGTGGTCGAAGGGGCAGCGGACGAGGGGTGCCTGGACGAGCGGCACGGAGGAGGCGGACGGCTCGCCTCCTTCGGACATGCGCCGTGCTCAGCCGTGGTCGTGGCCCAGCGGATCGCCCTCCGTCTCGGTGCCGGGGCCCGGGCCGACCTGGATCCCGAAGTCGCCGTCGTACTTCCTGTGGCCCTCGATCACGGCGCGTTCGACCGCCTCGGAGCCCATCTCGCCGCGCACGATGACCGGGTCGCGGCGCAGGTCGCGCATGAGGGCGACGCACATGCCGATCATCACGAGGACGAAGGGCGCGGCGGCCAGGATCGTGAGGTTCTGCAGGCCGGTGAGCGCGTCGCCCTGGCCGCTGCCGACGAGCAGCATGATGGCGGCGACCGCTCCGGTGACCACGCCCCAGAACACGACGACGAAACGGCCGGGTTCGAGGGCGCCCTTCTGGGACAGCGTGCCCATCACGATGGACGCGGCGTCGGCGCCCGAGACGAAGAAGATGCCGACCAGGATCATCACCAGCAGGCTGGTGGCGGTGGCGATGGGGAACTCCTGGAGAACGCCGAAGAGTTGACCCTCGGGGGTGTCCTCGCCGCCGAGGGCGCCGCCCTCCTTCAGCTTCATGGCCGTACCGCCGAAGATCGCGAACCACACCAGACTGACCGTGCTCGGCACGAGGATGACACCGCCGACGAACTGCCGGATGGTGCGGCCCCGGCTGATACGGGCGATGAACATGCCGACGAACGGCGTCCAGGAGATCCACCAGGCCCAGTAGAAGACGGTCCAGCTGCCGAGCCAGTCCGCGACGCCCTTGCCACCGCTGGCCTCGGTGCGTCCGGCGAGCTGGGGCAGGTCGCCGAGGTAGGAGAAAATCGAGGTGGGCATCAGGTCGAGCACGATGATCGTGGGGCCCGCGATGAACACGAACACGGCGAGGATCAGGGCGAGCACCATGTTGGTGTTGGACAGCCACTGGATGCCGCGCTCGATGCCGGAGACCGCCGAGGCGACGAAGGCCAGGGTCAGCACGGCGATGATCGCGACGAGCAGTCCGGTGCTCACGTCGTCCATCCAGTCCAGTTCCTGGAAGCCGGAGCCGATCTGGAGGGCGCCGAGGCCGAGGGAGGCCGCGGAGCCGAAGACGGTGGCGATGATCGCGAGGATGTCGATCACCCGGCCCGCGGTGCCGTTCGCGTGCCTCTCCCCGATGAGCGGGGTGAAGACGGCGCTGATGGTCTGGCGCCTGCGCTTGCGGAAGGTGCTGTAGGCGATGCCGAGTCCGACCACCGCGTAGATCGCCCAGGGGTGCAGGGTCCAGTGGAAGAGGGTGGTGGCCATCGCCGTCTCCATGCGCTCACCGGAGTTGGCGGGGTTCGTGCCCGGGGGCGGGGTCGTGTAGTGCGAGAGCGGCTCGCTGACGCCGTAGAACATCAGGCCGATGCCCATGCCGGCGCTGAACATCATCGCGACCCAGGACACCGTCTTGAACTCGGGTTCCTCGCCCTCGGCGCCGAGGTGGATGCGGCCGTAGCGGCTCATGGCGAGCCAGAGGGCGAAGACCACGAAACACGAGGCGGCCAGCATGAAGGCCCAGCCGCCGTTGTGGATCAGCCCGTTGAGCATCGTGGTGGAGACGTCCTCCAGGGAGTCCGTCGCCGCCCAGCCCCAGACGACGAAGGCCACGGTGATGGCGGCGGTGACCCCGAACACCACCCGGTCGGTCTCGTGGCCGAGAATGCCCGCGGGCCCTTCCCGGCTGCCTCTCTTCTTCAGGTCTTCAGTCATCTGCGGCACCTTCCCCTGGAGCGGTGGATACGCCGGTTTTCACACGATTCCCCAGGACCTACCACAGGTGCCGCAGATCTCGACCGATTCAACAACCGGTTTCGGGCTCACCGGCCGTGGGGTGGTACGGAGCGCGTTCGTCGAGAGGCAACGGGTGTCAGCCTCCGTCCGGGACGCGGTGGGCGGTGTGCGGAGCCCGGACACCGTCGAGGGCCCCGGCCTCATGCGGTACGGCCGTCTCGGCGCCCTTTGTGGTGTGCGCGAAGGCGGAAGCGCCGCCGACCAGCGGGACGCGGGCCGAGGTGCGGGACAGGTCGATGGTGAGAGTGGGCTTGGTGGACGGCGGGTCGATGAGGTCCTTGTCGGTTCCCGCGACGATCAGGGCGAGACGGTGGCCCGCCGGGACGACGTGGTCCGTGGCGCCCAGGTCGAGGGTGATGGTGTAGGCCTTGCCCGGGATGAGCGGGACGCCCTTTCCGGGGTCGGCGTAGTTGCCGAGGTCGGCCCAGCCACGGCTGACGACCGTGTGGTCGACGGCGGTGGTCTTCGCCTGTGTCTCCTTGAAGCAGGCGCTGTCACCGGCGGTGCTGACGCCCCAGCAGGTGCGGTCGGCAAGCGTGGTGATGCCTTCACCCGACGCCGCGTAGTCGCGGATGGTGTCGGGACCGAGGTCCACGAGCACGGCGGAGAGGTGGGCCGTGGAGGTGGTCGGGGTCGCCGTCACGGTGACCTTGGAGGGACCGGACAGGCGGAGGTCCCTGGTGAGCGTGCCGGTGGTGAAGCCCGCCTTGTCGGGGGTCGAGGTGTCGATCTGGGCGGCCCAGTCGGTCTCGCTCAGCGCCGGATTGTCGGTGAAGGTCTCGGTGCCCCTGGCCTTGGTGAGGCCGAGGGTGCCGACGCCCTGCTGGGTGCCCTGGGCAGGGCGCAGAGTGACCGCCGAAGTGCCGCGCGGGGGCCAGGACTTCGAGGTGACCCACTGGTCGGGGTGGCGTTCGATGTCGGCCATGGGCTCGCGGTCGATGCCGTTGTCGTAGCCGAGGAGCTCGTGGTCGAACCAGCGGTGCAGGGTGTCGACCCATTCCGCGCGACGGAAGTCGAAGGGGTCGACGTGACCGGTCTGGGAGAGCCAGATCTTGCGCTCGACGCCGTTCTTCGCGAGGGCGTCCCACCACGGACCGACGTGCTGGAGACGGACGTTGAGGTCCTGCATGCCGTGGACGAGGAAGACGCTGGCCTTGACCTTCTTCGCGTCCTTCACGTAGTCGCGCTCAGTCCACAGCGGGGTCCAGTCGCCGGTGCGGGGCGCCTGGTCGACGAGTTTCTGCTGGACGGCGGCGCACTTGGCACGGGCGTCGGGGCTGTCGACGTAGTCGGAGAGCCAGTCGGGTCCTGAGTCGTAGAGCGGGGCGCCCTCGGAGAAGTAGTAGTCGTACCAGGTGGAGATGGCGCTGATCGGGACGATGGTCTTCAGACCCTCGACTCCGGTGGCGGCGACA
This sequence comes from Streptomyces sp. NPDC019531, assembly GCF_044903305.1. Lineage (NCBI taxonomy): Bacteria > Bacillati > Actinomycetota > Actinomycetes > Kitasatosporales > Streptomycetaceae > Streptomyces > Streptomyces sp. NPDC019531. Next base: position 134,076 of record NZ_JBJDQL010000011.1, read on the forward strand.
CCGTTGGCGATGGTGCCGTCCCAGCTCTTGCCGATCATGCCGGTCTTGCCGTTGGTCCAGGTGGCCTTGGTCTTCGCGGTGCCCGTGCGGGTCGTGTAGGCGGTGGCTCGGCCATTGAGCCAGTCGACCACCGCCTTGGCGGACTGGATGTCGGAGCGTCCGCCGACGTCCACACAGCCGTCGGAGCGGTTGGTGCCGGCGAGGTCGACGCCGACGAAGGCGTAGCCGCGGGGCACGAAGTAGTTGTCGTAGAACAGCGGCATCTGGACGACGTCGCCGTTCGCGTCGTACGTCTTCAGCTGGCTCTCGTTGCCGCGCCCGCAGCAGGAGTAGTAGGGGCTGGCGTCCATGATGACCGGCACCTTGCGGCCCTTCTGGGCCGGTTCGCGGGGCCGGACGATGTCGACGGCGACTCGGTCGGTCCTGCCGTCACCGTCGCCGTCGAGCCGGGTGTCCACCCAGACGGCCTCACGGACGGCGTTCTCGTACGAGTAGACGGGCTGGCTCTCCCCCGGGGCGGCCTGGGGCTGCGCCTGTGCGGTCGCGGGCGTGAGAAAGGTGGCCAGCAGGGCGGCGGTGGCCGCGGCGGCTGTCGCGAGCGGTCTCCAGATCGTGAAGCGCGTGCGTATCGACATGCGCGGACGGTACTGCGGTCAACTCCCGTACAAAAGAGGGCCTCTTGGGGCCATGACGGCCGAATGGCGATCGTGTGACGGGGGCGACCGTGGACACATCCAGCTCACAGGTGGCGAATAGGCCGCGAACAGATCTCGTGTCCCTACGACTTGGAGCTTTCGCGCACCGCGGACTCATCGCACGGGGCGCACTCGCGGCGGCCTCCCTGATGCCGCGATCCCGGCGTCGGCGGCGAGCCCGTCTCCCGGCGCTCCGGGTCTCGGCGACCCCTACTACCCGGCCTATGGCAACGGCGGATACGACGTCTCCCAGTGAGCTGGAGATCACTCCGAAGGCACCGCTGGCCAGGGGCACTTCGGTCACGTTGGTGGTCCGCCACAGCGCACTGCCGTCGTCGAAGCAGGCGTACGGCTTCACCAGTTTGCACCGCACTCCGGACGGCGGGGTCGGGGCCAACGGACCCGAAGCGGCCCTGTGGTGGTTCCCGAGCAACGACCACCCGCTCGACAAGGCGACCTACGACGTGTCGGTTCTGGTGCCCGACGGCAACCTGGCCATCTCCAACGGCACGCTCCAGCCGACGAGTTCACGCCTCGGCCGGACCCGCTGGAACTGGCGCTCCGACAAGCCGCAGGCCACGTGTCTGGCGACCCTGGCCGTCGGTCGGTTCGACCTCATCACCGGGAAGACCGACAGCGGCATTCCGGTCGTCAACGCCTACAGCAAGGATCTCGGCGCCGACTACGGGGCGGCGCGGACGAGCGTCGAGCGGACCGGGGAGATCGCCGACTGGCTGAGCGGGTACTTCGGGCCGGCCCACCAGTGGTACGGCGACCTCGTGTCCGTGCGGCGCTGAAAGGACATCTGGATCAACGAGGGGTTCGCGCGGTACGCACAGTGGCTGCGGTCCGAGCACGAGGGCGAGGGCACAGCACAGGAACTCGCCGACTACGTGTACGCCTCGCCGACGACGCGTTCCGATCGGGGACGAGGTGTTCTTCGCGGTGCTGAAGAGGTGTCCGCAGAGGTATGCGTACGGCAACGCGTCGGTCGCCGACTTCCAGCGGTACGCCGAGGAGGCCCTCGTCTGAGCCGCCTCAGCTCTCATCCCGGCCGGCCCCGCGAGCTGACTCGCACCCCTCAACCAGGCCGGCTCGCCCGACTCCCCGTCACCTCAGTCCAGCTCCGCGAGTTTCGCCGCCGTCTTCTCGTCCAGGCCGGCCAGCGCGTTGAGCTGCTCCGCCGTGGCCCCCTCCGGTATCGGAACCGGAGCCGGTGTTCTCAGCGGTGGCTGCCAGCCCTCCTCGGCCGTCCATCGCCGTACGACACGGGCGGGCGCCCCCGCGACCACGGCGTGGTCCGGCACCACACCCCGGACCACGGCCCCGGCGGCCACGACGACGTTCCGTCCGATCCGCGCGCCGGGGAGGATCACCGCCCCGGTCCCGATCCAGCACCCCGGCCCGATCTCCACCGGCTCCATCCGCGGCCACTGCTTGCCGATGGGCTCGTGGGGATCGTCGTAGGAGTGATTGGTGGACGTGACATAGACGTACGGCCCGAAGTAGCAGTCATTGCCGATGGTGACCGTGGTGTCGGCGATGACATGGCTGCCGCGCCCCAGCACGACCCCGTCGCCGATGCGCAGGATCGGATCCGGGCCGAGGTCGAGGTCGGGCATCAAGCCGGCCGTGAGGGTGACCTGTTCGCCGACGATGCAGTGGGAACCGACATGGATCCACGGCTCACCGAACACCGTGCCGAGCGGAAAGGCCAGCCGGCTGTGCGCGCCCAGCGCGCCGAAGCGGAGGCGGCCGGGGCGCTCGGCGGTGACGGAGCCCGTGCGCTGCACCCAGGCCCAGCCCGCGTGGACGGCACGCTGGACGAGACGGCCCCGCCAGGATGAGAACGTGTTCTTGCTCTTCGGCACGAGCTCACCGTACTGAGCACACGCCGTCCGCACGCGTCCGAGGCCTTGTGATCTTCGCCCCACCGGGTGGCGTACGGTTCGGGATATCCGGAACCAGGAGGCGAAATGGCGCACAGGGCGTTGATCACGGGCATCGGCGGCAAGGAACCGAAGATCGACGGGGATGCCTTCGTGGCGCCCACCGCGTCCGTGATCGGAGACGTGACGCTGGGGGCTGGGGCGAGCCTCTGGTACGGGGCAGTGGCCCGCGGCGACGTAGAACGCATCTCAGTCGGCGCCCAGAGCAATATCCAGGACAACTGCACACTGCACGCCGACCCCGGCTTCCCGTTGACGATCGGCGAGCGCGTCTCGGTAGGCCACAACGCGGTCGTGCACGGTGCGACGGTCGAGGACGACTGCCTGATCGGCATGGGCGCGACGGTCCTGAACGGCGCGGTGATCGGCGCGGGTTCCCTGGTCGCGGCCCAGGCACTGGTACCGCAGGGCATGCGGGTACCGCCGGGTTCACTGGTGGCGGGCGTACCCGCGAAGGTGCGGCGGGAACTGACGGAGGAGGAACGGCAGGGGGTCACCCTGAACGGCACGCTCTACGCCGACCTGGCCAAGGCCCACGACAAGGTGCACGAGACTCCGTGAGCGTCAGTCGGCGGCCGGGACGGTCTCCGGCTCGGCCGCCTGCATCTGGGCCGTCGCCTTCGCCGCCCTGCGCTTGAGCACGAGCATCGAGGTGAGCCCGATGAGCACCGCGAGCACCAGCCCCAGCCACGAGAACCGCTTCAGCCAGGACTCCGCGACGATGCCCACGTAGTAGATGACGGCGGTGGTCCCGCCGGCCCAGACGATCCCGCCCAGCACGTTGGCGATCAGGAACTTCCAGTACGGCATCCGCAGCACACCGGCGAGAGGTCCGGCGAAGATCCTCAGCAACGCGACGAAGCGGCCGAAGAACACCGCCCACATGCCCCACTTCTCGAAGGACCGCTCCGCCGTGGCGACATGGCCTTTGCTGAAGTGCTTGGGGAACTTGCCTGCCAGCCAGGCCAGTAGCGGCCGTCCGCCCTTGCGTCCGATTGCATAGCCGATGGAGTCACCGACGACCGCTCCGATGCTGGCGCACGCACCGAGCACCACGGGGTTGATCCCCGCGTGCTGCGAGGACAGCAGCGCGGCCGACACCAGGATGATCTCGCCGGGCAGCGGGATGCCCAGGCTCTCCAGGCCGATGACCAGGCCCACCAGGGCGTAGACGGCGGCCGGGGGCACGGTGTCGAGCCATTCCTGGACGTGCAACGCCGGTTCCTCCTGAGTCGCGTTCCCGGCGTGCGCCACGTACCGGCGCACGCCGAGGCAGCCTACCGGGTCACGAGAACCGACGTCCCGAGCACCGGCTCACCCCGCCGAGGCGCCCCCATGTCGTCGTGCCGGAAAGAGGGAAAGAAGGGCGGCCGGGGTCACCCCCCTCGGTGCGACCCCGGCCGCGTCCGCGCCACCGGCTACGGCAGCGCGGTCCGAGGGGTCGACGTGACGGCATCCGTCATCGACGTCACGGTGTGCGCGACCGCGTCCACCACCGCTCCCGCCTCCTCGACCGGCGTGGCCGGCTCGGAATCGCCGTGGTCGACCTGGGCGACCCTGGTCTCGTACCGCTCCGGCGGGGTCCCTTGCTGATCCGAGGGCCGGCCGGGGCTCTGGTCCGGTCCCTGGTCTCCCTGGTCTCCCTGGTCTCCCTGGTCTGAGTGGCCGTCGGCTCCGGGAGGCGAGGCCGGGGCGAGGTGGAGTGGGTCGGGCTCCTCGTCCGGTTCCCCGGAAGGGCTCCCGGAGGGGCTGCTCGTCTCCGTGTCCCCGGGCTGCCGCGTGCCCTGCTGGGCCGGCGCGCTCTCGTCGGCGGACTCCAGGTACCACCGCTGCCCCTGAGAGCCGTTCCGCTCGGTGACGACCACGGTGTTCCCGTTGCCGGGTGCGACCAGCAGTCCCTTGCCGCGGCGCAGCAGGAGTTCGCCGCGCACGGTGAGGTCGTAGCGGACCTCGCCCGTGTGCGCCAGACAGTCGGCGACCACGACGGTCCGCCTCTCGGCGTCCGAGTCGAGGCAGAGGCCGGGGTCGACGGCGCTGCGCAGCAGCCCGTCGTCCTGGTACGCCCACTGCTGTGACCCGGCGGAGGAGCACTGCGCCAGAACGGCCTTCGTGGCGTCGCCGGTTAGGCCCTCGCGCGTGTCGAGGCACAGTCCGTCGCCGGCGTTGCGGAGCCTGCCGTGGCCGACCTCGACGGGGTTGCCCATGGAGGCAGCGGACGGGGACCCGGCCTCCTGAGAGACCTCCGACGGGCTCGGCCGTAGGGTGTTGCCGCTGACCGCGCCCCAGGTGGCACCGGTCGTGGGCATGCCGTCATCGGTCCAGCCCTTGGCGACGAGCACCGTGGCGAGCAGGGCGAGGGACGTCAGTCCGGCACCCAGGAGGACGGCCCGGGGGTGCTTGCGGGACTGGGCGAGAAGGCCGGCCGGTACGGGCCGGTGGCGTCCGCCGGGCCGGGGCCGGGCGGTCCCGTGCAGCTCCGCCGCCGGTCGGCCGGCGGCGCGCGCGGGCCGCGAGTCCAGATAACGGTGGGCGCCCCAGCCGAGCACCGTCTCGGCGAGCAACACCTCAAGGCCGCCCTCGAAATGGCTGAGCTGTTCGGCCGCGTGCCGGCAGTACCGGCATTCCGTCAGATGTTTCCGCACATCGGGCAGCAGGCCTCCGCCCCGGCGAATCGGGACATCGAGGAGACGGTTGTAGAAACGGCATTCGCTGGTCGGCGCGAGTTCTCGATGGGCGCGTACACAGCCGGTGCGGAATTGCTCGCGGGCCTGCTCCAGTGCGGCGGCCGCGCGGGCGGTGTCGACACCCAACAGGCCGGCCGGAACGGAAACGGGCTCGGCCTCGACCTCCACATGCCACAGCAGGCATTGCGAGGCCCCCGGAAGGGCCCGGAATGCGCGCTCGGCAAGCAGTCGCCTTTCGGGGGTGACGGACCTCGCCGCGCGTAGACCACGACCACCGATCGTCTTGCGGAGTTCCGGAAGTACCGCGGATACGCTGTCATCGGCGGCCCACTCCTTGACGAACTCCCTCACGGCTATGAGAAGTTGCGGTCGCAGCGCTCCGTCACCCGCCCGTCCGAACACCCGGTGGAAAGCCGCGGCGGCCGCCATCGACGCCGAACCCGACCAAGACGCGAGGCAGATGACGGAGTATTCGTACGTCGCCTGCCAGTGCCGCGCCATCAACAGGGCTACGGCATGGCCGTCCACACGGTTCTCCCCGAGCCGGGCCAGGAGATTGCGGTCGGACTCCCCCGGACTCGATCCGGGCCGTGGGGGGTATGGGGGTCGTGGAGGGTAAGCGGATTGCACGGGACCAATTCCTTCCAGGCCGCAGGGCGGCATGGGGAATACGCGCCCTCGGAAAGCAGGTGCCTGATTGGTGCATACCTATGCCGCGTCAGTTCCGACTCGGCTATCGGGGGCGCTCACCTTCGCACAATTGCCGCACAGCAAACAAGAAGTTCGAGTGACTGACGTTCAAAAAGGAACGACTTCAGAAAAGTTACCGCGGGTATCCGCACCCGCATTCGAAATAAGCGGGGCGTCGGCTTCAAGTTGTGTACGCCGCAGGATGCTCGGCACACGAAATCTCCAACTTGCGACCGGGTCCACAGGAAGCTCCCAGGTACCTCCCGGTGGGCTCTCATCGCGGTCCCTCAGCATGATCCGCATGATCGTCCCCCACCCGACAGACACCCCCGTCCCCACCCGCACGGTCCGCAAGGCGGTCGTTCCGGCCGCCGGACTCGGCACCCGGTTCCTGCCGGCGACCAAGGCGACACCGAAGGAGATGCTCCCGGTCGTCGACAAGCCGGCCATCCAGTACGTCGTCGAGGAGGCCGCCGCTGCCGGGCTCGACGACGTACTGATGGTCACCGGCCGGCACAAGCGGGCCATCGAGGACCACTTCGACCACGCCTTCGAGCTGGAGCAGGCCCTCGTGGCCAAGGGTGACGCGGTACGCCTCGATGCGGTACGCGACCCGGCCCGCCTCGCCAACATCCACCACATCCGCCAGGGCGAGCCGCTCGGCCTCGGCCATGCGGTGCTGTGCGCCCGCCGCCATGTCGGCGACCAGCCCTTCGCCGTCCTCCTCGGCGACGATCTGATCGACCCGCGCGAGACCCTGCTCAGCACGATGCTCGACGTCCGCGAGCGCTACGCCGGCAGCGTGGTCGCCCTCATGGAGGTACCGCGCGAGCAGATCCACCTCTACGGCTGCGCGGCCGTGGAGCCGACGGAGGACGAGGGCGTGGTCCGCGTCACCGGCCTGGTCGAGAAGCCCTCGCCCGAGAAGGCCCCGAGCGCCTACGCGGTCATCGGCCGCTACGTCCTCGACCCCGCGGTGTTCGACGTCCTGGACCGCACCCCGCCCGGCCGCGGCGGCGAGATCCAGCTCACCGACGCCCTCCAGGACCTCGCGGCCGACGGCACGGTCCACGGTGTCGTCTTCGACGGCCTGCGCTACGACACCGGCGACAAGGCGGACTACCTTCGCACGGTGGTCCGCCTGGCCTGCGACCGCGACGACCTGGGCCCCGAGTTCATCGACTGGCTCAAGGAGTTCGTGGCGGGGCTGGAGAGCGGCGAAGGGCTTGGGCGGGGGCGGTTGGCGGCCTGAACGGCTGCCGCCGGGGCGACGGGGGTTGGGGGCCGCGACCACGTGGTGCGAGCGCCTCGGGGACCAGGCACCGTCCCGACCGGGTGTCACGGACAGGGCGCGGCCCCTCATGAGCGGCCCACGGCCGAACGGGAGGGGGCAGGACCCGGGTCCGGGTCCTGGTCTGGGTCTGGGTCTGGGTCTGGGTCTGGGTCTGGGTCTGGGTCCGGGTCCTGGTCCTGGTCCGGTCCGGGCTCGGTTGCTCAGGCCCGCGGCCACAACTCCCCCGGCGGGACGCCGACCGCAGCCACGCCCCCGGGGATCACCCGCGCAGGGCCTCACACTCAAGGCAGGGCCCGGCCAGAATCCGAGCCCCCGCCCAAGCCCAGTCACACAGACCCGCGGCCACAACTCCCCCGGGGGACGCCGGCCGCAGCCACGCCCCCGGGTTCACGCGCGCGGGACTCCGGCTCGGGGCGGCACCGGGCACCACATCTCCTCGGACGGGAGCCCCTCGCGGGATCGCACCCTCAGAGGAACTCTCCCCGACTCACCCGCACGCGCGTGTTACGCACACCCGGGGCCGACGGCCCGGACCGGCCGACAAGAGCGTGCACACATCCGGGACATGGGCCCCGTCGGCTCCTATGGAGACGTGCGGCTCACTCCACGCCGTCCGAAGCGCGCAGAAGAAAGGCCCGGCCGCCCGCGCGCGTGTCACACCCGCCTGGCGCCGCCCCGGGCCCATGGCCCGACCGCGTGAGCCGCCCGCACCAGGGCCGGCCTGACTCAGCCGTTCGGCCGCAATGTCCACACCACCGTCATCTCACCCGTGACCGCCCCGTCGGCCCGGCGGATCTCGATCGTGACCGGGAACTCCGGGCGCTCTCCGGCGTCCAGTTGGGCGACGACCTCGGTGGCCGGGCGGCCCAGGGTCGCCGTGGCGGTCACCGGGCCCATCGCGAGCTTGCGGTAGGCGATCTCCGCGCCGACGGCCAGCGGTACCGCACGCGAGAGCTGGTCGCCGAACGCGGCCAGGACGATCGCCCCGCTCGCCGACTCGCCGAGCGTGAACATCGCGCCGGCGTGCGGTCCGCCCACGTGGTTGTGGAACTCGCCCTGGTCGGGCAGGGCGACCACGGCCCTCTCCTGGCTGGTCTCCAGGAACTCCAGGTTCAGGGTCCGGGCCATGGGCACGGTGGCGGCGAGCATCTCGCCGATGGACATCTGGTCTGCGCTCATGACCGCGACGTTACCCACGAGTAGCACGCGCTGACCAGGCCCGGTGCCAGTGATGGCCGTCTCCATCGGCGCAGTTGCCCCGACGTCCCCGACCTACCGCAGGTGCCCCCGATACACTCACCGCCCCTCGATCACCTCGTCGTCGACCCGGCACCCCCGGTACAGACCCACGACTGCCCCGAACCGTTCGTGCAGTCCCAAGGGGAGATGTTCTTCACCGGACCAAAATGAACAAGTGGCGCACACGGCGTCAAAGATCATTGGCCCTTTCGGCGGACCCACCGAGGCACCCCACCGAGGGCCCCCACCGAGGGCCTCCACCGACACGCGATCTGGCCTGCAAAAGGTTTGGCAAGGCGGTACCCCGGCGGCGATAGTCGGCCGGTGACCCCCGCCGCCGACTCCTCCCGCCACGCCCGAAGACCCGCCTGGGCGAGCCGCAACTACAGCCTGCTGACCGTCGCCGCCTTCGTGACGAGCCTCGGCAGCAACGGCGCCATGATCGCCGCCGCGTTCGCCGTGCTGGAGGCGGGCGGCGACAGCGGCGACGTGGGTCTTGTGGCAACCGCGCGCACACTGCCGCTGGTGGTGTTCCTGCTGATCGGCGGGGCGGTGGCGGACCGCCTGCCCCGGCACCGCGTGATGGTCGCGGCCAACACGCTCAACTGTCTCTCCCAGGGCCTGTTCGCCCTCTTGGTCCTGGCCGGCGAGCCGCGGCTGTGGCAGATGATGCTGCTGACCGCGCTGGGCGGCACGGGGCAGGCGTTCTTCAGCCCGGCGGCCGAGGGCATGCTGCTGTCCTCGGTGAGCGGCGAACAGGCGGGCCGGGCCTTCGCGGTGTTCCGGATGGCGATGCAGGGCGCGGCGCTGGGCGGTGCCGCGCTCGGTGGTGCGATGGTCGCCGCGGTCGGCCCCGGCTGGGTGCTCGCGGCGGACGCGGTGGCCTTCGCGGTCGCCGGCTCGCTGCGGTCCTTCCTCGACGTCGGCCACATACCGACCCGCGAACCGGGCGCCGGCATGCTGGCCGACCTCCGCGACGGCTGGCGGGAGGTCGCTGGGCGGCCGTGGCTGTGGGGCATCGTCGTCCAGTTCTCCATAGCCAACGCGGTCCTGGGCGCCGCCGACGCGGTCTACGGCCCGCTCGTCGCCCGGGACGACCTGGGCGGCGCGGGCCCCTGGGGCGTGGCCCTCGGCTTCTTCGGCGCAGGCACAGTCGTGGGCGCCCTCCTCATGACCCGCTGGAAGCCGAACCGCCTGCTGTTCGTGGGCATCCTGTGCGTGTTCCCGATGGCCCTGCCGTCGGCCGCACTCGCCGTACCGGTGTCGGTGCCCCTCCTGTGCACGGCGATGTTCGTGGCGGGCGCGACCGTCGAGGTGTTCGGCATCTCCTGGATGACCGCCCTGCACCAGGAGATACCGGAGGAGAAGCTCTCCCGCGTCTCGGCCTACGACTGGTTCGGCTCGGTCGCCCTGATGCCCCTCGCGGCGGCGCTGGCGGGCCCGGCGGAGTCGGCGTTCGGACGCACCGCGGCCCTGTGGGGCTGCTCGGCGCTGATCGCGGCGGTCACGGCGACCGTCCTGTGCGTACCGGACGTCCGCAACCTGCGCCGTAACACCAAGCAGGTCACCCAGGTCACCGCGAACGACTCAGCCGATACCGAACGCCCCGTCGGGGGGCTCGGGTGAGGCCACGGCGTCCTCGTCCCGCACCGGCCGCGCCGCACCGATGAACTCCCGCAGCCCGGCGCCGTGTTCCACGCGCGCGGGAAAGGCGTCAGCCGCGGTACGCCGTGCCAGGAACGCCGTATCGACAGGCAGCTGCCCGGCGACGAGCACCGCGTTCCCGAACCGCCGCCCACGCAGCACTCCCGGCTCGGCGATCAGCACGAGCTCCTCGAAGACCTCGGCGAAATTGGCCAGTTGGGACCGCAGAAACGCGAAGGGCGCGGCATCGGCGAGGTTCGCGAGATAGATTCCGCCGCCCCGGAGGACGCGCGCGGCTTCACGGGCGTACTCCACGGACGCCAGATGCGCGGGAACCCTTGATCCTCCGAAGACATCGGCGACGAGCACATCGGCAGAGCCCTCCGGTGCCTTTTCCAGCCACCGCCGGGCATCGGCGGCGTGCAACGCGATCCCCGCCCCGTCCGGAAGCGGCAGATGCTCGACGACCAGCTCCAGCAGAGCCCGATCGGCTTCCACGACGTCCTGCCGCGTCCCCGGCCGGGTGGCGGCCAGATACCGCGGCAACGTCAGAGCACCTCCACCGAGATGTACGACGTCCAGCGCCCGCCCCGGCTCCCCGACACCGTCCAGGACATGCCCGAGCCGCCGCGCGTACTCGAACTCCAGATGCGTCGGCTCGTCGAGATCGACGTAGGACTGCGGAGCCCCGTCGACGGTGAGCAGCCAGGCCCGCTCCCGGTCGACGTCGGGCATGAGCTTGGCGACTCCGTGGTCGACGGTCCTGGTCACGGGTATCAGGTCGGTCACTCTCCTATTGTGGGCCGTCGGCACTGACCTGGGGGCGCGGGGAACTGCGCGACCAGCCACAACGGCCCCGCAGTCCCCCGCACACCGCAACCACCCTCACACAACGGCCGTCACGGTCCCCGCCCCCACGGTCCGCCCACCCTCACGGATGGCAAACCCGAGCCCGGCCTCAAGCGGCACGTCCCGACCCAATTCCACGGTCATGACAACCCGCTCCCCCGGCCGCGCGACAGCGACCTCACCGAGGTCCACATCCCCCACGACATCCGCCGTACGGATGTAGAACTGCGGCCGGTACCCGCTCGAGACAGGCGTCGTACGCCCACCCTCCCGCGCCGACAGCACATACACCTGCGCGGTGAACCGACGACTCGGCACCACACTGCCGGGCGCGGCCACGACATGCCCACGCCGTACGGCATCCCGTGGAACCCCCCGCAGCAGCAACGCCACGTTGTCCCCGGCCTGCGCCTCCTCCATCGGCTTGCCGAAGGTCTCGACCCCGGTCACCACCGTGTCCACGGCGGCCCCGAGCACCTCGATCCGGTCGCCCACCCGCACGGTCCCGCGCTCGACCGCACCGGTCACCACGGTCCCCCGACCGGTGATGGTCAGCACGTTCTCGACGGGCATCAGGAACGGCGCGTCCAGGTACCGCTCCGGCATGGGCACATATGTGTCCACCGCGTCGAGCAGCGCCTCGATCGACGCGGTCCACCGCGGGTCCCCCTCCAGGGCCTTCAGCCCGGAGACCCGTACGACGGGCACGGCGTCGCCGCCGTAGCCGTGCGCGGTGAGCAGCTCACGGACCTCCAGTTCGACGAGTTCCACCAGCTCCTCGTCGGCCGAGTCCGCCTTGTTCAGCGCGACCACGACATGGTCCACGCCCACCTGCCGGGCGAGGAGCACATGCTCCGCGGTCTGCGGCATGATCCCGTCGAGCGCGGAGACGACGAGGATCGCCCCGTCGAGCTGCGCGGCCCCGGTGACCATGTTCTTGACGTAGTCGGCGTGGCCCGGCATGTCCACATGGGCGTAGTGCCGGGTGTCGGTCTCGTACTCGACGTGCGCGATGTTGATGGTGATCCCGCGCGCGGCCTCCTCCGGGGCGCGGTCGATGCGGTCGAACGGCACGAACGTGCCGTTGCCGCGCTCGGCGAGGACCTTGGTGATGGCGGCGGTCAGGGTCGTCTTTCCGTGGTCGACGTGACCCATCGTGCCGATGTTCAGGTGCGGCTTGGTGCGCACGTAAGCGGTTTTCGACATGGCTGTACCTCGAAGCCTCTTCGTGTTCGTGGAAGAACGGGGACCCCAAGGACTCGCCGACCCTCCCCCTGCGGGGTCCGCCGGACGATCCGGGAAGGGTCAGCTTCGGGCGCCGTCTGCGGCGGCCGGGAAAACGGGAACGGCAGCCTTCGGCGCATCCGCGACTGCGGATGCTGCGAGAGCGAAGGCGTACCGGAACATGACGCAGATCATGTCCGACGCGTCGTCCCACGTCGAACGGTTTTCTGTCGCCTCCCGTCCGGACAACGGACAGCATCCGTACGGCGATCACACATCCGGGTCGGTTACCGTCACTGGATGCTCGATGCCACCACCCGCTCTGGGGGCACCGCCACGGCCACTCCCCCGGCCATCGCCACGGAGCTCGCTCTCCCCGTCCCCGCTCCGGTGGGTCTCACCACCCGTTGCACGAGAGTGCTGCTGTCGCCGTGGTCCCGGCTCTCCCTGCTCGTCGCGCTGCTCGCGGGCGCCGCGTCCATGGTCCTGCTCTTCGAGCCACAGCGACTGCTCGCGGACGGCTGGCCCCCCGAGCTCGGCGGGGTCGCGGCGGCCGTCGTCTTCGGGATCGCGTACGGCCTGTGCACGGTGGCCTTCGTCCCGCGACCGCTGCTGAATCTCGCGGCCGGCGCCCTCTTCGGCTCACAGCTGGGGCTCGTCTCGGCCCTCGGGGGCACCGTCCTCGGGGCCGGGATCGCCTTCGGTCTGGGCCGGATGCTCGGGCAGGACGCGCTGCGGCCGCTGCTGCGGGGGCGGTGGCTGAAGGCGGCGGACGGGCAGCTGAGCCGGCACGGGTTCCGGTCGATGCTGGCGGCACGGCTGTTTCCCGGCGTGCCGTTCTGGGCGGCGAACTACTGCGCCGCGGTCTCCCGTATGGGGTACGTCCCGTTTCTGGTCGCGACGGCGCTCGGGTCGATACCGAACACCGCCGCGTATGTGGTCGCCGGGGCGCGGGCTTCCGCGCCGACGTCGCCCGCGTTTCTGATCGCCATGGCCGCGATTGCCCTGCCGGGGGTGGCGGGGGTTGTGGTGGCGTGGCGTAAGCGGCATTCGTTGCGCGGCTGAGCTGCCGCCCCGGGCCGTCCGGCGTGTGCGGCGCCGTTGTGGCTGGTCGCGCAGTTCCCCGCGCCCCTGGGTGGGCTGCGGCTAGAGCCTTTCCAAGATCATGGCGTTGGCCAGGCCTCCCGCCTCGCACATGGTCTGTAGTGCGTAGCGGGCTCCTCGTTCTTGCATCGCGTGCACCAGTGTCGTGGTCAGGCGGGCGCCACTCGCGCCGAGCGGATGCCCCAGCGCTATCGCTCCCCCGTGGACGTTGACCTTGGTCGGATCCGCGCCCGTCTCCTGACGCCAGGCCAGGACCACGCTGGAGAACGCCTCGTTGACCTCGAACAGGTCGATGTCGTCGAGGGTCAGGTGCGCCCGGCGCAGGACCCTTTCCGTCGCCGGGACGACTCCCGTGAGCATGAGGATCGGATCGGACCCGGTGACGGCGAAGCTGTGGAGGCGGGCCAGGGGCCGCAGGCCCAGGCGTTGGGCGGTCTCGCTCGACGTGATGAGGACGGCCGAGGCGCCGTCGTTGATCGGGCTGGCGTTGCCCGCGGTGACGTTCCACTCGATCTGCGGGAAGCGTTCGGCGAAGTTCGGGTCGTAGTAGGCGGACTTGAGGCCGGCGAGGATCTCGGGGGTGCTGCCCGGCCGTACGCACTCGTCGCGCGAGACGCCGTCCAGGGGTACGACCTCGGCGTCGAACAGGCCTTGCTCCCATGCCTCGGCGGCCTTGTGGTGGGAGGAGACGGCGAACGCGTCCATCTGCTCGCGGGTGATGGACCACTTGGCGGCGATGAGTTCGGCGCTGACGCCCTGGGGGACGAGGCCGTCCTTGTAGCGTTCGGCGACACCGGGACCGAACGGGTCCTTGCCCTCGGGGACGTTGGACCACATCGGCACCCGGCTCATCGACTCGACGCCGCAGGCCACGACGAGGTCGTACGCGCCCGCGATCACGCCCTGCGCGGCGAAGTGCACGGCCTGCTGCGAGGAACCGCACTGACGGTCCACTGTGGTCGCCGGAACCGTCTCCGGGAGGCCGGCCGACAGGGCCGCGTAACGGGTGGTGTTCATGGCCTGCTCGCCGACCTGGTCGACGGTGCCGCCGATGACGTCGTCGATGAGCTCCGGGTCGATGCCGGAGCGCTCCATGAGGGTGCGCAGGGTGTGGGCGAGGAGTTCGACGGGGTGCACGTGCGCGAGGGCGCCGTTCGGCTTGCCCTTGCCGATGGGGGTGCGTACGGCTTTGACGATGACTGCGTCACGCATGGTGCGGGCCTCCGTGAGTGAGGACGGCTACTAGTCAGTAGGAAATCCAAACTCACCATAGCTCCGTAAGTTGGAAAAGCAAACCCTCACCTAGACTGGGCGCATGGCCGTCACCAAGGACCCGCGCCCCTGCTCGATCGCCGACGCCCTGGCACTCGTCGGCGAGAAGCACTCCCTGCTCGTCCTGCGGGAGGTCTGCCTGGGCAACGGCCGCTTCGACCAGCTCGTGCGCAACATCGGGGCACCGCGCGACGTCCTGGCCACCCGGCTGCGCCGGCTCGTGGACGCCGGGATCCTCACGAAGCGGGCCTACAGCGAGCGCCCGCAGCGCTTCGAGTACCGGCCGACGCAGGCGGGCCTTGAACTGGAGCCGGTGCTGCTGACGCTCATGGCGTGGGGCGACCGGCACCTGCGCAAGGACGACGACCGGCCCATGGTCATCGAGCACAGCTGCGGCAACGAGCTCCTGCCGGTCGTCTCCTGCTCCGCCTGCGGTGGCACGGTGGCACACGAGGACCTGACAGCCCACCCCCAGGCCCCGGGCTGGACGGTGACGGGACCGACGGCCGCCTGACCGCCCCTGTGCCGGGGCTGTCACCGCGGGGCGCTACGCTGCCCGGAGCACCCCGATCACCGCGCCCGGTGATGTGGCGCGCCCGACTCCCCTCAGACGATCAGCACTTGGACGCCGTAACTTCATGTCTTGGTTTGAATCACTCATCCTCGGACTCGTCCAGGGGCTGACCGAGTTCCTTCCCGTCTCGTCCAGCGCGCATCTGCGCCTGACCGCGGCCTTTTCCGGCTGGAAGGACCCCGGGGCGGCCTTCACCGCGATCACGCAGATCGGCACCGAGGCCGCCGTGCTGATCTACTTCCGCAAGGACATCGGGCGGATCATCTCGACATGGAGCCGCTCCCTCGTCAAGAAGGAACTGCGGAGCGACCACGACGCGCAGATGGGCTGGCTGGTGATCGTCGGCTCGATCCCGATCGGTGTGCTGGGCCTGCTGTTCAAGGACCAGATCGAGGGGCCGTTCCGCGATCTGCGCATCACCGCCACGATGTTGATCGTCGTGGGAATCGTCATCGGTATCGCCGACCGGCTGGCGGCACGCGACGAAACCGGCGGTAAGCACCGGGCGCCCAAGCAGCGCAAGGGACTTGAGGACCTGGGCATCAAGGACGGCCTGATATACGGCTTCTGCCAGTCGATGGCCCTCATCCCCGGTGTCTCCCGCTCCGGCGCCACCATCAGCGGCGGCCTCTTCATGGGCTACAAGCGCGAGTCGGCGGCCCGCTACTCGTTCCTCCTCGCCGTCCCGGCCGTACTCGCCTCCGGTCTCTTCGAGTTGAAGGACGCGATGGAGAGCGACCACGTCTCCTGGGGCCCCACGATCTTCGCCACGGTGATCGCCTTCGGCGTCGGCTACGCGGTCATCGCCTGGTTCATGAAGTTCATCTCGACCAAGAGCTTCATGCCCTTCGTCTGGTACCGCATCGCCCTCGGCATCGTCATCATCGCCCTGGTCACGACAGGCGCCCTGAGCCCCCACGCGGCGGAGTCGGCGGGCTGACACCCCGGTGGCCCTCACCCAGCAGTTCGCGCGAGTCACCCCGGAGTACGTGGAACACTGCCGCGCGCCCGTCGGACCGCGGACTCCTCCACGGGGCGCCCGCCCCGATCCGTGACCAATCACATACGTTGTGCGTAGCCGTCCGGTAGCGGACTGTCAGTTCTTGCGCCTAGGCTTGTGCGCATGTTCCCCGATTCCGTGACCTCTGGTTCCGTGCGGTCAGCTGCCGAGGTGAACGAGCAGATCCGGGCGCTCTGGATGCGCGCCGGCGGCACGCTGTCGTCACAGGAGCGCGCGGAGTACGAGCTGTTGGTGGTCGAGTGGGCGGCGGCGATCCGCGCCGACGTCATCGAGGCCGCCTGAGCCGCCCCACGTAGGCCGAAACGCCTTGTACGGCCCCGCAGTTCCCTTCGATAGCCTGCCCGGACCCACCGTCGAGTCTCCCTCGAAGTGAGGTCACGCCATGCGAGCGATCGTCGTGGGCGCGGGCATCGGAGGACTGACCGCGACGCTGAGCCTGCGTCAGGCCGGCCATGCGGTGACGCTCGTCGAGCAGTCGCGGCGGTTCACCGAGATCGGCGCCGGAATCCAACTCGCGCCCAACGCCACCCGCGTACTGCGCCGACTCGGCCTCCTCGACTCGGTCGCCGCGCAGTCCTACCGGCCGTCCCACATCAGCTTCCGCACCTGGTCCGACGGCACCGAGATCGTCCGCTACGCCCTGGGCCGCGAGGCCGAGGACGCGTTCGGGGCGCCGTATCTCCAGATCCACCGAGCCGATCTGCACCACGCCCTGGCGAGCGCCGTCCCCTCGGAGTCGGTGCGTCTGAACACCACGGTCGTGGGCATCGACCAGGACGACAAGTCGGCCTCCGTGACGACGGCGAGCGGCGAGCGCTGGGAGGCGGACCTGGTCGTGGCGGCGGACGGTGTGCGTTCCGCGGCACGCCAGTGGCTGTTCGGCGCGGACGAGGCCGTCTTCTCCCGTACGGCCGCCTACCGCGCGCTTCTCCCTACCGACCAGGTGGCCGATCTGGCCCTTCCGGACACCGGAGTCTGGCTCGGCCCGGACCGCCACTTCGTCCACTACTGGCTGCGCCGCGGTGAACTCCTCAACGTCGTGGCCGTGTTCGTGACGGACCGCACGTCCCAGGAGTCGTGGACCGCGCAGGCGGAACCGGGAGAGCAGCTGCGCACGTTCGCCGGCTGGGACTCCCGCCCGCTGACCGTCCTCGAACGCGCGGGCCAGGTCCTCCACTTCGGCATCCACACCCGCGCCCCGCTCACCCGCTGGAACACCGGCCGGGTCACCCTGCTCGGCGACAGCGCCCACGCGATGGTGCCGTTCCAGGCGCAGGGCGCGGCCCAGGCCATCATGGACGCGGCGGTGCTCGGCGACTGCCTCACCGACGCGGCACCGGACGAGGCGCCCGCCGCGCTCGACCGGTATGTGCGCCGACGGGTCCCGGCCGCCACCGCCGTACAGGCGAGTTCGGCGCGCGCGGGCCATGACTACCACCTGCCGGACGGACCCGAGGCCGAGGCCCGCAACGCCCGTATGGTCGCGCTTGCCGCCGAGAACAGGTTCGGCCCGCACTCGGCCGCCTGGCCGGTGGACGTGCTCGCGGACGGATGATCTGTTCGCCTGCCCAACACCGTCCCGCCCGCCGAATGTCCCCGCACGCCCCTTGGCGAGGCCCGCCCCATGCCCAACACTGAGCCGATGACGCAGCGTGTGGAACTCGCGACCGTGATGGACCGGCTGGCCGTGGACGCACTCGTCACCGACTACGCCGTGGCCGTGGACGACGGCGACTGGGAGGCCTACCGAAGGCTGTTCGCCTCGGACGGGCGGGCCGACTACCGCTCGGCGGGAGGGGTCGAGGGAGACGCGCACAAGGTCGCGGCCTGGCTCTCGGAGAGCCTGAGGCTGTTCTCGATGCGCCAGCATCTGATCGTGAACCGCCGCGTCCGGTTCGAGACTCTGGACCAGGACACCGGTGACACCGCCCGTGTCCAGGCCGACTACATCAACCCCATGCGCCTCGCCGACGACGCCACTTCCACCGCCCCCGACTTCGTCTGCGGCGGCCGTTACACCTTCTCCCTGCTGCGCACCGACGACGGGTGGCGGCTGCGCGAGGTCGTCGTACAGGAGAAGTGGCGGCATCTGCCCGACCCGCGGCCGACACCTGTGATCAACTGAGCCGGCGCCCTCGGGGTGGTCAACCACACGCACACTGGAGACACCCACGGGGTAGGAGGCGCCGTATGAAGACGTTCGGCCACTGGCTCGCCTCCCCGTGGCGGCGCTCCACCGTCGCCACGCTGGCAGGCGCCCTCCCCGTACTCGCGTTCCCCGCCCCGGACCTGTGGTGGTTCGCCTACGTCGCCCTCGTCCCGTGGATCGCGCTGATCCGCTCGGCTCCGACGGCGAAACGGGCGGCGTACGACGGCTGGGCCGGCGGTTTCGGGTTCATGGTGGGGATGCACCACTGGCTGCTGCCGAGCCTGAGCGTGTTCATCTTCGTCATCGGCGCCCTGCTCGGCGCGCTGTGGGCCCCGTGGGGCGCGCTGGTACGGCACTTCCTGGCAGGGACGCCCTCGCGCGGCCGGATCGCGGCCGCTCTGACCGTACTCCCGTCGGGCTGGCTCGGCATCGAACTCGTCCGCTCCTGGCAGGGGCTCGGCGGCCCGTGGGGTGTGCTCGGCTCCAGCCAGTGGGATGTGGAGCCGGCGCTGCGGCTGGCCTCGGTCGGCGGGGTGTGGCTGATCAGCTTCCTGATCGTGGCCGTCAACGTCGCGATCGCCGTGCTGGTGACAGTCCGAGCGTCCCGCGTCCCCGCGGTGGCGGGCCTGGTCGCCACGGCAGCCGTGACCTCCGCGGCCTGGATGTGGTCGCCGCGCCCCGACACCAGGGGCACGACTCGGATCGCGGTCGTCCAGCCTGGTGTCGTCGACGGCCCCGACAAGCGCTTCGCGCGCGAGGAGCAGCTGACCCGTGACCTCGCCGGGCAGGACGTCGACCTGATCGTCTGGGGCGAGAGCAGTGTCGGTTTCGACCTCGGTGACCGGCCCGACCTGGCGAAGCGGATCGCGGCGCTGTCGGCGGAGACCGGCGCCGACGTCCTGGTCAACGTGGACGCCCGTCGCTCCGACAAGCCCGGCATCTACAAGAGCTCGGTGCTCGTCGGCCCCGACGGTCTCACCGGCGACCGCTACGACAAGATGCGGCTCGTTCCGTTCGGCGAGTACATCCCGGCCCGCTCCCTGCTCGGCTGGGTCACCTCGGTCGGCAAGGCGGCCGGCGAGAACCGCAGGCACGGTTCCGAGCAGGTCGTGATGGACGTCGGGCACGGGCTGAAGGTCGGCCCGATGGTGTGCTTCGAGTCGGCGTTCCCCGACATGAGCCGTCATCTCGCCGAGGACGGCGCCCAGCTGCTGATCGCCCAGTCGGCGACCTCCACGTTCCAGCAGAGCTGGGCCCCCGAGCAGCACGCCTCGCTCGCCGCCCTGCGCGCCGCCGAGACCGGCCGGCCGATGGTCCACGCGACCCTGACCGGCGTCTCAGCAATCTACGACGCGAGCGGACAGCGGGTCGGGCAGTGGGTCGGCACCGATGCCAGCACCGCGCGCGTGTACGACGTACCGCTGGCGACCGGCACGACGGTGTACGTCCGCTTCGGCGACTGGACCGTGCAGGCGGCGCTGCTGGTCCTGCTGGCGTGGTGCGCCACCGACGGCCTGCGCGCGCTCCGGCTCAGGCGGACCGCTCCACAACCGCGTGTACCACCCGCTCGCACAGCTCATGGGTCGCCAGCGCGTCCCGGGCGCTGAGCACCTTTCCCGCACGCACGGCGTCGAGGAAGGCGAGGACCGCCTGCTCGATGCCGCGCTGCCGGGCCACCGGCACCCAGTCGCCGCGCCGCCGCACGGTCGGCTGGCCTTTGTGGTCGATCACCTCGGCGAGATTGAGCACCTGGCGCTTGGTGTCCTGCCCGGACACCTCCAGGATCTCCTCGGCCGAGCCGCTGAGCCGGTTCATCACCCCGAGCGCGGTGAAGCCGTCTCCGGCGAGCTGCAGCACGACGTGGTGCAGCAGACCGTCCTCGACACGGGCCCGCACGGTCACGTCGTCGACCGGGCCCGGCACCAGGAACCGGAGGGTGTCGACGACGTGGATGAAGTCGTCGAGGATCATCGTGCGCGGCTCCTCCGGGAGCCCGATCCGGTTCTTCTGCATGAGGATCAGCTCGCGCGGATGCTCGGCGCACTGCGTGTACCCGGGCGCGAAACGCCGGTTGAAGCCGACGGCGAGACTCACGTTCCGCTCCTCGGCGAGCGCCACCAGCCGTGCGGAGTCGGCGAGTTCGTAGGCGAGCGGCTTGTCGACGTAGGTCGGTACGCCCGCCTCCAGGAGCCGCGCGACTATGTCGGGGTGTACGTTCGTCGGCGCGTGCACGAAGGCCGCGTCGAGGTCCTGGGCCAGCAGGTCGTCCAGGTCGGCATGGCGCTGCGCGTCGGGAAGGCGCAGGCTGTCGGCGACCCGGGCCAGCGTCGCAGGGGTTCGCGTCTGCAGATGCAGTTCGACCCCGGGCCGACCGCCGAGCACCGGCAGATATGCCTTCTGCGCGATGTCACCGAGTCCGATGCAGCCGACCTTCACGTGGACTCCTCCAACGGTTGTCTGCCAGGGCCTTGCCGGAAGCATACGGCGGGGTCCGCGGCCGTCGGTAAGGGCGCCGGGAGCGCCTGCGAAATCGATGGTGGCCGCAGGTGATCCGGGAAAGGATGCGGACATGACGACCGAACGCACCGAACCCGCGACCACCGCCGACGAACGCACCATGCTGGACGGCTGGCTGGACTACCACCGGCAGACCCTCGCCAGGAAGTGCGAGGGCCTCACCGACGCCCAGCTCAGGACCGCCTCGGTGGAACCGTCGCCGCTGTCTCTGATGGGCCTGGTCCGGCATATGGCGGAAGTGGAGCGGAGCTGGTTCCGCAGGGTCATGGCCAACGACGACGCGGGGCCGATCTACTACAGCGAGGCCGACCCGGACGGCGAGTTCCACCTCACCGAGGCCGACTCCTGGGAGGAGGCCTACGCCACCTGGCAGGCCGAGATCGAGACGGCCCGGAGCCACGCGGCCCGCTTCGCCCTGGACGACATCAGCGTGGGCAAGCACCGCAGGACCGGCGAGCGGTTCAACCTCCGCTGGATCTACACCCACATGATCGAGGAGTACGCCCGCCACAACGGTCACGCCGACCTGATCCGCGAGCGCATCGACGGCGCCACCGGGGAGTGACGCCGACGCCCCGAGACGGGTGACGTCAGCACAGGGAGGCATGAGCACTCCGTATGGGGCGGAGATCACCCATGCGGGGCAACGTCCGCCTGTCCACTGTCGCCCGGGGCGGCCGACCCAGCAGAGTGACGCGGGTGCATCGAACCACGACTACCGCAACGCTCCTGGTCACCGTGGCTGTCTCGGCCCTCTCCGGCTGTGTGACGATCCAGCGTCCACCTCTGTCCGGGCCACCGCCGTCGACGGCGCCTTCCCAGCTGCCGGGACCGCGGGACGCCCGTCCGGACGGTCAGGCGGAGCCCGAGATCGTGCAGGCCCCGGCCCAGGAGGCGCTGTCCATGATCGACCCGTCCAGGTCCTCGAAGCCGAGCGGCACGGCGCCGCGCGGTACGGGCTCCGGAGCCTCGGCGGCCCCGGGGCAACAGCAGAACGGACAACCGGCACACACGCGTCCAGCGCACCCGGAACACCCCGCGCACCCGGCGCCTCCCGAGCAGCGGCACCCGGACGTACGCCACCCCCGGCAGCCACGCGTCGAGATTCCGGACGTGGCCAAGTCGGTCCCCAAGTCGGTGCCCAAGGACGCGCGGGACGTGTGCGCGCTGGGCAAGAAGTACGGTCGCTGGCGGGCGGACAGCCCGGAGGCGGTCATCTGCGACCAGGCATACGGCCGTTGAGACACCGGGGTGTCAGGGCCGCTGCCGCGGCGGCCCCCACCCGGCGTCGCCGCCGGTTCCCCCTTGGCCGAGCCGCAGTTCCAGCCTGCTGATCGCGGCCCGCACTCCGTCGCTGTAAGGGTCCTCCCCGAGGGCGTCCGACGCTCTGCGGGCCCGGCGCACATGGGTGCGGGCGGCGTCCGTGCGGCCGAGCCGCACATAGTCGGCGGCCAGATTCAGATGCAGGGAGGGGTACAGGGCGCGTACGGCGAGCGCGCCCTCGTGCCGGCCCAGCCGGTCGTCGGTGAGTTCCTCGGCGGCCGTCAACGCCCTGAGGTCCCAGGCGAGTTCGTCGCAGGGATCGTCCTGGGCGTCGGCCATGTAGTGCGCGAGGGTGCACCGGTGCAGTGGGTCGCCGTCCTCGCCGATCTCCGCCCACAGGTCCAGGAAGCGGTGCCGGGCCTCCTCGCGGTCCCCCGCGTGACACAGCATGACGACCTGCCCGATGCGCGTCATCACGGCATCCGGCACCGCCTGCTCCTGTCGCTCCGTCAAAGCGTCCTCCGAGCCTTCGTCGGCTGTCGTCGCTGTCCCTCCCGACGCTAGCCGCAGCCACTGACAATCCCGGTCAGGCCGCACCGGGCCGGGTCCCCGCGGCCCAGGCCCGAGGGAGGCGTCAGCCGAGGTTCGGGATCGTCCAGTCGATCGGCTCGTGGCCCTGCTGGGCGACCGCCTCGTTGATCTGCGTGAAGGGGCGGGAGCCGAAGAACTTCTTCGCCGAAAGCGGGGACGGGTGCGCGCCCTTGACCACCACATGGCGGGTCTCGTCGATCAGGGGGAGCTTCTTCTGCGCGTAGTTGCCCCACAGCACGAAGACCGCCGGGTCGGGCCGCTCGGCCACCGCGCGGATCACCGCGTCGGTGAACTTCTCCCAGCCCTTGCCCTTGTGCGAGTTGGCCTCGCCGGAGCGGACCGTGAGCACCGCGTTGAGCAGCAGGACGCCCTGCTGGGCCCACGGCATGAGGTAGCCGTTGTCGGGGATCCGGGTGTCCAGCTCCTCCTTCATCTCCTTGTAGATGTTCCGGAGGGAGGGTGGGGTCTTGACGCCGGGGCGGACCGAGAAGCACAGGCCGTGCCCCTGGCCCTCGCCGTGGTACGGGTCCTGACCGAGGATCAGGACCTTCACCTGGTCGTAGGGCGTCGCGTCGAGCGCGGCGAAGACCTCCTCGCGCGGCGGGTAGACGGGACCCTTCGCCCGCTCGTCCTCCACGAACTCCGTCAGCTCCTTGAAGTAGGGCTGCTGGAGTTCGTCGCCCAGAACCCCGCGCCAGGACTCGGGCAGCATGGCGATGTCGGTCACGTCAACGTCCTCACGATGTGCGGTCACTTCAGGCTTCTGAACCTACAGGCGACCACTGACAACGCGTGCCGGAAGGGCCGGGCACGGGACCTACCAGCTGGTCTTCCAGTACAGCTCCCACATCGTCATCATGGTCGCCGGATCGATGACCTTCTCAAGACCGGCGATCTCCTCGTTCGCGGCCACGTACTGCTTGCCCTGCCACAGCGGCAGCAGCCGTGCGTCGTCCACGAAGACCTGCTGGGCGTCCTCGATCTGCGGGCCCACGGCCCCGCGGTCGCTCTCCGCGCGTGACTCCGGCAGCAGCTTGCCGGTGATCTCGGGGGCGTCGTACGGGGTGCCGAGCGCGTTCTGCTCGCCGACGAAGGGCGCGATGAAGTTGTCGGCGTCGTGGAAGTCGGGGAACCAACCGCGCCCGAACACCGGGTACTCGCCTTTCTGATAGCCCTCGACGTAGGTCTTCCACGGGCGGCTCTTCAGGGTGATCGTGAAGAGGCCGGAGTCCTCCAGCTGCTTCTTCAGCTCCTCGAAGGCGGGCTTGGTCGTCGAGCCGTAGCGGTCGCTGGTGTACCAGAGGGTCAGCGGGACGCGTTCGGTGATCCCCGCCGCCCTGAGATACTGCTTGGCCTTGGACACACTGGGATCTCCGAAGTCGTCGAAGAAGCCCGTGGTGTGGCCGGTGAGTCCGGCCGGGACCATCGAGTACAGCGGCTCGACGGTGTCCTTGTAGACGTAGTGCACGAGCGCCGGTCGGTCGACGATCTGGGCGATCGCCTTGCGGACCGCGGGCTTGGCGGCCCACGGGTCGCTGGGGTTGAACACGAGGTAACTGATCTCGGTGGTGGGGTTCTCCACGAGCTGGAGCCCCTCCTTCTGCTGGTTGACCTCGATGTCCACGGTGTCGGAGGCACCGAGGCCGCGGTAGACGACCGAGATCTCCTTGTTCTTGAGGGCCTTGACCATGTCGTCCGACTGCTGGAAGTAGCGGATGGTGACGGCGTTGTTCTTGAGGTCCGCTATGCCCTTGTAGTTGTCGTTGCGGACGAGCTCGGCCTTCTCGCCCTCCTCGTAGGAGTCGAGACTGTAGGGCCCCGAGCCGGTGACCTTCCCGTCCTTGCGGAGCGCGTTCGCGGGGTACTCCTTGGGGTCCACGATCGACATGGCGGGCGTGGTGAGCACCAGGGGGAAGGTGGCGTCGGGCTGGGTCAGATGGAAGACGACCTCGCGGTCGCCCTTCACCTGCACCCGGGAGAGAGTTCCCAGCAGGCCGGCGGGGCCGCCGTTGACGTTGATCTTCTTGATCCGGTCGAACGAGTGCTTGACGGCGTTGGCGTCCAGCGGGTCCCCGTCGGAGAACTTCAGGCCCTCGCGCAGCGTGCAGCTGTACACGGTGCTCGACGTGTCCGTGAACTCGCAGCTCTCGGCGGCGTCGGGTTCGGGGTCGGAGCCACCGGGGCTGTAGTTGAGGAGCGTCTGGTAGACGTTGCGGAACAGCTCCCAGGAGTTGTCCCAGGAGGCCGCGGGGTCCAGCGTGGCGGGGGCACTGGTGGTTCCCACGACGATCGCCTTGCCGCCGTCGGAGGAGTCCGAGGAGAACACGCCGCATCCGGCCACGGTGGATATGGACACGAGGGCCGCGAGTGGCGGCAGGTATCGGTTCCGCTTGAACACGCGCTTGCTCCTCGAAATGCCGTACCAAGGGTCGGCAAAACATACCGCAGCACCACGCATGCTCAACCGCTTCGGTCACGGGCGCCTTGATCACCGCGATGGTGATGACCCTGTAATGCCGCTGTGCGGCTTTTGTGCGTGGACACGGGCGCCGTCGGTGTCAACGGTGCCCGTGCCGATGCGCAGAGGATCAGCCCACGCCGGCGTTGAGGAAGATGCCGCCGTCGACGACGAGCGTCTGGCCGGTGACCCAGTCGGACTGCGCCGAGGTCAGGAAGGCCGCGGCGCCGCCGATGTCGGAGGGCACGCCGAGCCGGGCCAGCGGGTAGGACGCGGCGGCCTCGGCCTCGCGCCCCTCGTACAGGGCGGAGGCGAACTTGGTCTTCACGACGGCCGGGGCGATCGCGTTGACCCGCACTCCCGGCGCGAACTCGTGCGCCAGCTGCTGGGTGAGGTTGATCAGCGCGGCCTTGCTGACGCCGTACGCGGCGATGAAGGGCGAGGGCGCGATGCCCGCGACGGAGGCGATGTTGACGATCGCGCCGCCGTTGTCCTTCTGCCAGGCGTGCCAGGTCTTCTGCGCGAAGCCGAGCGCGGAGATCACGTTGGTCTCGAAGACCTTGCGGGCCACGTTCAGGTCGAGGTCGGCGATCGGCCCGAACACGGGGTTGGTACCGGCGTTGTTGACCAGGTAGTCGACGCGGCCGAAGGCCTCCATGGCGCGCTCGACGGCGACGGCCTGGTGGGCCTCGTCGTGCGCCTTGCCGGCTACACCGATGGCCCGGTCGGCGCCGAGCTGCTCGACGGCCTCCTTGAGGGCGTCCTCGTTGCGGCCGGTGATGACCACCCGGTCGCCGCGCGCGACGAGCGCCTCGGCGACTCCGTAGCCGATACCGCGGCTGGCGCCCGTGATGAGCGCGACCTTGCCGGAGAGTTCAGTCATGTTCGTGGTTCTCCGTGTTCCCTAGTCGAGCGGTCCGCCGGCGACGTACAGCACCTGGCCGGAGACGAATCCGGCCGCCTCGCCCGTGAAGAAGGCGATCGCGTTGGCGATGTCGTCGGGGTCGCCCACGCGCGCGACCGGGATCTGGGTGGCGGCCGCGGCCTTGAACTCCTCGAAGCCCATGCCGACGCGCTCGGCGGTCGCGGCGGTCATGTCGGTGGCGATGAAGCCGGGGGCGACGGCGTTGGCGGTGATGCCGAACTTGCCGAGTTCGATGGCGAG
This sequence comes from Streptomyces sp. NPDC019531, assembly GCF_044903305.1. Classification (NCBI taxonomy): domain Bacteria; kingdom Bacillati; phylum Actinomycetota; class Actinomycetes; order Kitasatosporales; family Streptomycetaceae; genus Streptomyces; species Streptomyces sp. NPDC019531. The sequence continues at coordinate 160,458 of NZ_JBJDQL010000011.1, forward strand.
GGTCTTGGTGAAGCCCTGCAGACCGGCCTTGGCGGCGGAGTAGTTGGCCTGGCCGCGGTTGCCCAGCGCGGAGGAGGAGGACAGGTTGACGATCCGGCCGAAGCCCGCGTCCACCATGTGCTTCTGGATGGCCTTGGTGACCAGGAACGAACCCTTGAGGTGCACGTTCAGGACGGTGTCCCAGTCGGAGACGCTCATCTTGAACAGCAGGTTGTCGCGGAGCACGCCCGCGTTGTTGACGAGGATCGTCGGGGCCCCGAGCTCCTCGACCACGCGCGCGATGGCGGCCTGCACCTGGGCCTCGTCGGAGACGTCCGCGCCGACCGCGATCGCCCGGCCGCCGACCCCGGTGATCTTCTCCACGGTGTCCTTGCAGGCGGCCTCGTCGAGGTCGATCACGGCGACCGCGCGGCCCTCGGTCGCCAGTCGTACGGCGGTGGCGGCGCCGATGCCGCGCGCGGCACCGGTGACGACGGCTACGCGCTGCTCTGTGCTGGACATTCTGGTTCTCCTCGCCCTTGAGAGTTCACCCTGGGAATCACCCTGCTGGGAATCGCCCTGCGAAGGTGCGGCCCCTTCGGTGAGCGACCGCTTAGTACCTTCGGTAGAGGTGACGCTAGAAGCCCTGGCACGCGGTGTCAACGTCACACGAGCCGGGTGTGATCCATTACCTCACCAGCAGGTCGAGCAGGCGCTCGGGCTCGGCGGCCGGATCGGTGGTGAGCCCGGTGTGCACAGGTCCCGGCTGGACGACGGTCGAGCGGGGTGCGATCAGCCAGCGGAAGCGCCGGCCCGCCTCGTCGCGGGCCGCCTGTCCGGCCGCCTCGCCACCGGCGCAGACCCCTTCGACGGCCTCCAGCGCGGCCCGGACACCGGCGACGTCCGCGTCCGGGTCGAGCGCGCGCAGCCGGGCCTCGTCGAGGTGGGTGCGCACACCGACGTAGGCCTTGGCGCGGCAGTAGACGAGCACTCCGGCGTTGATGCACTCGCCGCGCTCGATCCGGGGCACGATCCGCAGCAGGGCGTACTCGAAGACCTCGCGGTCGTCGGTGCGGCCGCCCCTGATGATGTGGCGTTCGTTCACTTGATGCCCTCGATCCGCTCGTGGACGACGGCCGCACGCGCGAGCAGCGGTCGTGCGTAGGTGCGCCGGAGTTCGTCCGACGACTCGAAGCCGGGTTCCTCGGCCAGCCAGACGTCCGGGATCGCGGCGGTGACCTCGGCGAGCAGGTCCTCGGTGACCCGGGGGGCCAGGTCGGCGGCGGCCGCGGCGACATCCGGCGCGAAGGGCTTCAGGACGTGGTCCGAGGCGTCGTAGGGACGGGCGGCGGACTTCTCGGCGCCGGGCCAGTTGTGCTGCCAGATCATGGTCGCGCCGTGGTCGATGAGCCACACCTCGCCCTGCCACCACAGCAGGTTGGGATTGCGCCAGGAACGGTCGACGTTGTTGACCAGCGCGTCGAACCAGACGATCCGGCCGGCCTCCTCGGGGCCGACCGCGAAGGCGAGCGGGTCGAAGCCGAGCGCTCCGGAGAGGAAGTCCATGCCGAGGTTGGTGCCGCCGCTGGACTTCAGCAGCTCCTGCACCCGCTCGTCGGGCTCGCCGAGCCCCAGGTCCGGGTCGAGGTCCAGCGTCACGAGCCGCGGCACCCGGAAGCCGAGCCTGCGGGCGAGCTCCCCGGCCACCACCTCGGCGACCAGCGTCTTACGGCCCTGCCCCGCGCCGGTGAACTTGAGGACGTACGTCCCGTGGTCGTCGGCCTCGACGAGCCCCGGCAGCGAGCCGCCCTCACGCAGGGGCGTGATGTAGCGGGTCGCGATGGCTTCCTTGAGCATCGCCCCAGGTTACTGGCCGACTTGGAGGTCGACAGCGAAGCGACAGCTCTGCTTTACCCGACTCTGATCTCGAACACGTTTAGATCTCGACATCGTCTGAACAACCGGTGTCGGACGACCGTACCCCTGAGCAGCTCCATCTAGTTCCGCGTTGGAAGGAATGTCAGCATGACCAGCGAACTGCCCCATCCCGTTCCGGCTCCTGCCCGTCGTACCGTCGTGGCGGCGGTGGGCGCGGCCGGACTCGCCGTCGCGCTGACCGCGTGCGGATCGGGCGACGACTCGTCCGACTCCTCCTCCAGCACCCAGGCGGACGCCAACGCGAGCGGCGGAGGTTCGAGCTCCAGCTCCGACAGCGGCTCCGGCGGCACCGCCCTGGCGAAGACCTCCGACATCCCGGAGGGCGGCGGCACGATCTTCAAGGACCAGGGCGTGGTGGTCACCCAGCCGACGGCGGGCACCTACAAGGCCTTCTCGTCGAAGTGCACGCACGCGGGCTGCGCGGTGGGCAGCGTCGCCAACGGCGTGATCCTCTGTCCGTGCCACAACAGCGAGTTCTCGGTCGAGGACGGCAGCGTCAAGAAGGGTCCCGCGACCCAGGCGCTGCCGGCCCAGCAGATCACCGTGAGCGGGGACTCGATCACGTTGGCGTGACCCGTGCCCGCCGGGGCCGTGCGAGGCCGCCCAGCACCTCGTCCGTGGTCGCGACCGTGGCGACCAATGCGAGGGTGTGGCGGATCATCGCGGGGGTGTAGTCGGAGGGCACCCCCGCGATGGCGTCGCTCGGCACGACGACGGTGTGGCCGCGGTTCACGGCGTCGAAGACGGCGTTCGGGATCGCCACGTTGGCCGAGACCCCGGTCACGACCAGCGTGCGGCAGCCGAGGTTGCGCAGCAGCGCGTCGACTTCGGTGCCCTGGATCGGGGACAGACCGTGGAGCCGTCGTACGACGAAGTCCTGCTCGGCGACCTCGATCGGGGCGGCCACCCGAACCGCCGCCGTACCGGCCAGCTGCTGGACGGGCAGCCGCTCGGCGGCCCGGAAGAGCCGGGCGTTGCGGCTGGCGCCGCGGCCGTCCGGGCGGCGTTCGGCGATCGCGTGGATCACCTGGACTCCGCTCTCGTGGGCGGCCGCGACCAGCCGGGCGACGTTGGCGAGGGCGCCCGAGGTCCTTGCCTCGCGGGCGAGTTCGGGCAGCGCGCTGTCCGGCCCGACCACGCCCTGCTGACACTCGACGGTGAGCAGGACGGTGGTCTCGGGATCGAGCAGTTCGCGGAGTCGTTCGTACGACGGCACTGTTCCCCCTCCTCGCCGGTGGCCCGGAGCCGGTGACAGTAGCCACCATTGTGTGGGGACGGAAGACGACCCATCCTTTTCTGACGTGATGTCAGAGGATCTCCTCTGACACGACGCGAGAGAAAGAGGGGGACGTATGACCGTCACTCAGCGTCGGGGCCGGAAGATCATGATGACGCCGGGCGAGCTGGACGAGTTCCTCACCAGCCAGCGCACCTGCCGGGTCGCCACCGTGTCCACCGACGGCGCCCCGCACGTCAGCACGCTCTGGTTCGCCTGGGACGGCGCCTCGATGTGGCTGTACTCCGTCGTGCGCAGCAAGCGCTGGACGGACCTGCGGCGCGATCCGCGGGTCGCGATCGTGGTCGACACGGGCGAGGAGTACGACGAACTGCGCGGCGTCGAGCTGTCCGGGGCCGTGGAGTTCGTGGGCGAGGCGCCGCGCACCGGCGAGCTGCGCGCCGAACTCGACGTGCCGGAGACGCTGTTCGCGCGCAAGAACTTCCATCTGGAGGAGATGCCGCACGACGGGAGGCACGCCTGGATACGACTGACACCGGAGAAGATCGTCTCGTGGGACTTCCGCAAGCTGGGGTCCGCGTAGCTCAAACCGCTTGCTCCGCCGCGGACTTCAGCGCCTCGACGGCCGCCCGGATCGACGGGCGGCGGTCCGCGTCCGCCCGCCACACGGCGTAGATGTGGCGGCGGACCGACTGCCGTACGGGCACGGCCCGCACTCCGTCCGGGAGCGGTCCGCGTCCCAGTCGCGGTGCCACGCACACTCCGAGTCCCGCGGCGACCAGGGCGAGTTGGGTGGGGTGCTCCGCCGCCCGGTGGGTCACGCGCGGCTCGATGCCCTTGGGGCGCAGTGTGTGCAGCAGCCACTCGTGGCAGAACTCGCTCTCCCCCCAGCTGACCCAGTCGTCGTCGGCGAAGTCCTCCAGGTCGACCTCGGTGCGGTGGGCGTGCCGGTGGCCGGCCGGCATCACCACGTCGGCCGTGTCGTCGACGATCGGCGCCTTGGTCAGCCCATCGGGTACCGGCAGCGGCTTGTTGTACCAGTCCAGGACGACCGCGAGGTCGAAGTCACCACGGACCACGGCGAGGACGGCCGGCTCGGGCGCCAGCTCCTCCGAGGTCATCCGCAGCTCCGGGTGCGCCGAGCGCAGTCCGGCGAGCGCGGCCGGGAACAGTCCGCGCGCGGCCGTCGGGAAGGCGGCCAGCCGCAACTCGCCCACCACCTGCCCGCGTTGGGCCTCCAGGTCGGACTGGGCGAGCTCGACCTGGGACAGGATGCGGGCCGCGTGGTCGGCCAGCAGACGGCCGGCGTCGGTGAGGCGGACACCCCGGCCGTTCTTGGCGAGCAGTTGCTGGCCCACCTCGCGCTCCAGCTTGGACATCTGCTGCGAGACGGCCGAGGTCGTGATGTGCAGGCCCTCGGCGGCGGCGCTGACCGAGCCGTGCCGGGCGAGGGCGTCGAGGGTGCGCAGGCGCTCCAGGTTCAACATGTAAGCAATACTACGAGATATCTCGCGGAAAAACTCGCTTGCGCTACGACGTCATGTGTCGGATCGTGGTCGGCATGACCACCGCGACCGCATCCGAAGCCCCGGTTCGGGCCTCCCGCCGCCCCGCCCTCGACTGGCGTCTGCGCTTCGGCGTGCTCTCGCTGATCTGGGGGTTCAGCTTTCTGCTCATCAAGGTGGGCACCGAGGGCTACGCACCCTTCCAGGTCACGCTCGGGCGGCTGCTCTTCGGGACGCTCGTGCTGGCGGCGGCGATGGCGGTGAAGCGGGAGCGGCTCCCTCGCGGGCTGCGCACGTGGGGGCATCTGGCGGTCGCCGCGTTCTTGTTGAACGCGCTGCCGTTCTCGCTCTTCGCCTACTCGGAGCTGACGATTCCGTCCACGCTGGCAGGGATCTGCAACGCGACCTCGCCCCTGTGGGGGATGGCGCTGTCCATGGTCGCGCTGTCCGAGGACCGGCCCACGCGTGTGCGTGTCGCCGGTCTCGGGCTCGGCTTTCTGGGGGTACTGACGGTTCTCGGTGCATGGCAGGGGTTCAGCAGGCTGGACTTCACCGGCACCACGATGGCCCTCTTGGCCTCGCTCAGCTATCCGATCGGATGGATCTATGTTCGTCGGACGCTGGCGGGCGTGGGGTACTCGCACATATCCCTGACGGGAGCGCAGTTGCTGTTGGCCACGGTGCAACTGACGGTCGCCACCTTGCTGTTCAGCGGGGTGCCGACGCATGTCTCCGCGCTGCCCCTGCTTGCCGTCGCGACGCTGGGTGCGCTCGGTACCGGGGTGGCCGTTCTCCTTCAGTACGGGCTGGTCGCCGAGGTGGGGCCGACGACCGCGCAGATGGTCACGTACTTCATTCCGGTCATTGCCATGGGGGCGGGGGTTGTGGTGCTGGGCGAGTCGTTGAGTTGGTCGACGCCGGTAGGGGCGGTGGTCGTTCTTGCGGGGGCTGCGCTCACTCAGGTGCGGCGGGGTGCCTAGTCGGGTGGGTTGCGCGCATTGTGGGCGGCTGCGGGTGGAACGTGGCTGGTCGCGCCCCGCGGCGAAGCCGCAGATCGGTACAGTCCCGCGCCCCCAAAGCAACTCGCCTCGCCCCTATACATAATTCCTGGTTGGCGCCGACCCGAGGGCTCCGGAGATCGCGTCCGCCAAGGGTGCGACCTCGTCGGCCGCCAAGGTCGCCACGGTCACCCTGATCCCCTGCGGGGCGCTCATCCTGAAGCGGGCACCCGGGGCCACCGCCCAACCCGCATGGAGCAGGCGGGACACGGCGGCCGTCTCGTCCGGGACCGGGATCCAAACGTTGAGGCCGCTGCGGCCATGGGCCTCCACTCCTCTCTCCGCCAGCGCGTCGATCAGCCGGTCCCGGCGCGCGCGGTACGCCGCGGCCACTTCCGCTGTGTTCAGCACGCCGTCCGCCCATAGCTGCGCCACCGCCCGCTGCGTGATCCGGCTGACCCAGCCGGGGCCCAGACGGTGGCGGCCGTGGACGCGGTCGACCGTCGTCTCGTCGCCGGTCAGGACGGCCAGGCGCAGATCGGGGCCGTAGGCCTTGGCCACGGAGCGGACGAAGGCCCAGTGACGGGTGACTCCGGCCAGGGGATGCAGGGGAAGGTCCACGATGCCGTGGCCGTGGTCGTCCTCGATCAGGAGGGTGTCCGGGTGACCCTTGAGGACTGCGCGCAGGGCACGCGCGCGCGTGGCGGTCACCGAGGCGCCGGTCGGGTTCTGGGCCCGGTCGGTGACGATCAGGGCTCGGGCGCCCGATTCCAGCGCGCGACGTACGTCTTCGGCGCGCGGGCCCTCGTCGTCCACGCCCACCGGAGCCGTGCGCAGACCCAGCGCCGGGACCAGGTCGAGGAGGCTGCCCCAGCCGGGGTCCTCCACGGCGACCGTGTCGCCCGGCTTGAGGTGGGCCGCCAGTACCCGCTCTATCACGTCGAGCGAACCGGAGGCGACGGCGAGAGGGCCGTCCGGAACGCCGCCCGCGGCCAGGGCCTGTCGCGCGAGACGCGCGAGCTCCGGGTCCACCGTCGCCTCTCCGTACAGCACGGGTTCCCGGTCGCCGCGCTCGGCGGCCGCCGCGAAGGCGGGTCCCAGGGGCGGCAGCAGCGCCGGATCCGGGTTGCCGTTCGCCACGTTCCGCACGCCCTCCGGGACCTCCACGCGGACGTACTTGCGTCCCGTGGTGGCCGGCTTGGAGCGCACCCGGCTCCCCCGTCGCCCGGCGGTCTCGATGACCCCGCGCTCCCGCAGGGTGCGGTAGGCGGCCGCGACCGTGTTGGGATTCACACTCAGCTCGGCCGCCAACTCCCGCATAGGCGGGAGCGGTTGACCGGGTTCCAGGTCTCCCGCACCCACCGCACGCTCGACGCTGGCCGCAATCTCCGCTGCGCGTCGGCCTTCGATCCGATATCCTCCTAGCACAAAGAAGATTATGCACTAGTGCAATGGAGATGGCAATGCAGGGGACCACCGCGACCACGCCGGAGCCGAACGCCTACGCGCCGACCGACCGCACCGTCCCGACGCGCGCCCCCGACCGGGCCTCGTACGACAGGGAACTGGTGCACTCGATACTCGACGAGGGGTACGTCTGCCATCTCGGCTTCGTCCGGGACGGCGCCCCGGTGGTGCTGCCCACGCTGTACGGCCGGGTGGGCGAGCGGCTCTACGTCCACGGCTCGACGGGTTCGCGTCCGCTGCGGATGACCGGTAAGGCGGACCCCGGGCTGCCGGTGTGCCTGACCGTCACGCATGTCGACGCACTGATCCTGGCCCGCTCGGCCTTCCACCACTCGATCAACTACCGGTCCGTGGTGGTGCACGGTCTCGCGTACAACGTCACGGACCCCGAGGAGAAGCGCCTCGCCCTGGACGCGCTGGTCGACCACGTCGTCCCCGGCCGTGCCGCCGACTCCCGGCCGGCCAACAAGAAGGAATTCGCCGCCACCGCCGTCATCCGCCTCGACCTCGACGAGGTCTCCGCCAAGCTCCGCACCGGCGGTGTCAACGACGAGCCCGAGGACCTCACCCTCCCCCACTGGGCCGGCGTGGTCCCGCTGCGCAAGGGCTACGGCACCCCCGTGGCCGACGGCGACCTGGACCCCGGCACCCAGCTCCCCGGCTATCTCGCGGGCCTGTGATGCTGATCCACCCCTGGGACGAGGCCCGCGAGGACGCCGAGTGGCAACAGTGGCTCGCCGTCCACGACTTCGGACAGCTCGCCGTCAACGGCCTTTCGGGCGAACCGCCGTTCGTCCAGACCCTGCACTTCGCCTACGACGGCGAGCGCGGCGAGGTCGTCACCCACCTGGCGCGGCCCAACCCGATCTGGGGCGCGCTGGAGGCGGACCCGGACGTCGTGCTGAGCGTGGTCGACGACTACGCCTACATCCCCGGGCCCTGGCAGGCCGAACCTGGTGCCCCGACCGAGCACGGCGTGCCCACGAGCTTCTACGCGGCCGTCCAACTCCGCTGCCGGGCCCACCTGGTGGACGACCCGGCCGAGAAGGCCGCGCTGCTCAACCGACAGATCGGACACTTCCAGCCGGAGGGGGGCTCTGCCCGGGTCGCTGTGGGCGAGGTGCCGTACGGACGGATGCTGTCGGGAATTCGGGGACTGCGGCTCGAAGTGACCGCGGCACGAGCGAAGTTCAAGTACGCCGACAAGCGAACGGAGGAGGTGCGGGACCGGATCGCGGGCGAACTGGCGGTCCGGCGCGGTCCGGGGGACATGGCGGCCCGTGAGCATCTGCTGCGCCGGCAGCGCGCCTGAGCGAGGGGGCCCTTCGGGCAGAAGGGGCCCCTCGGCCCCGTCATGCAGTCACGCGCGCCTCCGTCACCGCGAGGCCCGCGACCGCGCCCAGCATCAGTAGGGTGCCGACCGCAGTGGTCGGCGTGAGTCGCTCACCGAACAGCACGACGGCCAACACCGCCGCGCTCACCGGTTCGAGCAGCATGATCACGGAGACGGTCGTGGACCGGACGACCGCGGCGGCCTCAAAGTAGAGGGCATAGGCGAGGGCCGTGGGGACGGTCGCGAGGTAGGCCAACAGGCCCACGAGCAGGGCAGGTTGACCGGTGTGCGCGACCAGGCCGTCGGCCAGTGCGAAGGGCAGCAGGAAGAGGCTGGTGACCGCGAACACGCCGACGGAGGTGCCGGAGGACTCCGCACCGGCGGCGCGTGTGACCAGGGTCATCACACAGCATCCGGCCGCCGAGAGCAGTCCGAGGAGCACGCCCAACGGCCGTACGGACGCCTCCGCACCGCCGAGCATCAGCACGCCGAGCCCGGCGAGCGCACCGGCGACGGCGGCGACCCCGCTCCGCCCGAGCCGCTCCCCCAGAGCCAGGCGTGCCCCGAGCGCGATGAGGACGGGGCCCGCGCCGAGGGTGACGACGGTGGCCACGGCGAGGCCGGTGGACCGTACGGCGGCGAAGTAGGCGGTCTGGAACACCGCGAGCCCGACGCCCGACGCTCCGACCCGCAGCGCCCTGCGTCCGAGCGGCTCCGAGACGACCGTACGCGCTCGTGGCCGTAGGAGACGGACGGCCAGCAGGACCACGAGGCCGGCTGCGCAGCGCCAGAAGGACAGGGCCACCGGGCCCAGGTCACTGGTCCGGTAGATCAGGGAGGCGACCGCTCCCGCGGTGCCCCAGGTGGTACCGGCGACGATCAGGTAGATGAGGCCTCGCCCGACGGGCAGGCCTGAGGAAGCATGCGACACGTGTTCTCTCCGCAGATGCGCCGAGGCGCGGAAGTTCGGAAGAGGACGCCCGCTCGTCGGCGGGGTCCGCGGACTTCGTCTGCGGGCAGCACCGTTCCGCCCGGCGACAGGCCGGGCGTGGTCTCCGGAGGGCCCGCCTCAGGCGGCCGGCGGAGAGACGATGTGGGTGCGCGTGTGCATGATCCGGGAGCCTAGGCGGCGGTCTCCCGGGCGGACAACCGACTTTCGGTGCCGCCGGTCGCGACCGGCTCCGTTGAGCCCTTGGCCGGGGTCGAGGACTGCGCGATGAACGCGCCCAGGAGGACCACAGCGCCACCCACGATCTGCGGTGCCGAGAGGTGTTCGCCGAGCAGCACCCAGGCCAGGACGGTGGCGACGACCGCTTCGAGACAGGCCACGACTCCGGCTATCGCCGGGGAGAGCCTGCGTACCGAGACCACGCCGGTGACGTAGGCGAGCACGGTGGCGACGAGCACGATCCAGCCGAGCAGCAGTCCGGCCGCGACCGGGGTGCCGTTCATGTCGGCCCGGTGCGTGAGGACGGAGAAGTCCATGCTCCAGGGGCGGGCGACGACGGTCAGGACGGCGGTGCCGACGAGCAGCCCGTACGCGATCACGCCGAGCGGGTCGGGGGCCTCCTCGCCGGAGTCGCTGCCCTGGTCGGACAGGACGAAGTAACCGACCTGGCAGCAGGCCGCACCGAGCGCGAGAAGCAGGCCGAGGGCGTCGAAGCTCAGGCCCGACCAGACCTCGACGACACAGGCGAGTCCGCCGACCGCGAGGACCACGCCGAGCGCGGCGGCGCGGGTGACCGGTCGGTGCTGCACGAACCGCACCCAGCCGAGCACCAGGGCGGGGGCGAGGTACTCGACGAGCAGGGCGACACCGACGGGGATGCGGGAGATCGAGGCGAAGTAGAAGGCCTGCACACCGGCCACGCCGAGCAGGCCGAACCCGGCGAGCAGGGCGGGACGATGGCGCAGCAGCGCCCGGTGGCGCACGGCGAGCGGCAGCATCACGAGGGCGGCGCCCGCCACCCGCAGCCACACCACGTGGAGCGGGTCGAGCCCCGCCTCGATCAACGGCTTGGCCGCGACCCCGGATCCGCCGAAGGCGAGCGCGGACACCAGCGCGAGACCGAGTCCGGCGCCCTCGCCGCCACCGGCCCTGCTGCTCTCAGACGTATGCACCGGCCCATGATGACAGGGGACGACATGAGCGTCACCCCTGTTGACTCCTGTCTCAGCGGCTGGACCGCCCAGGCCCCTGGAAGCCTGCTCAGGGGCTGGGGTGCGACGGGCCGTTCCGGAGGCCTCCCGGTAGGCGGTCGCCGAGCCGCTCGAACACGGCCGGGGCGTCGATTCCCGCGCGGGTCAGCACCTCGACGGCCCGGGAGTCGGGGTCCACCAGGATCGCCGCGAGCAGGTCGGTCCCACGGGCGGGGCCGCCGTCGCGCCGGTCGGCGCGGGCGCAGGCGTACTCCATGGCGCCCGCGGCGAGCGGCGGAAGCCCTCTGCCGTCGTCACGACGGGGACGGCACCGGAGTCCTCGACCGTGCCCTGCCAGCGCAGTCCGTAACCGATGCTGCGCTGCACGAGATAGCCGAGCAGCCGGGGCAGCTGGGGTTCCGTGTCGAAGACGGCGTACGCCTCGGCGTCGGCGTCCAGCAGCGAGTGCAGCAGATGGGCCGTGTCGATCTGCCGGTCCCCGTCCCTGAGCGCCCGTCTGCGGGCACCGGACACCACCGCTGCCAGTTCCGCGCTGAGCCTGGCATCGTCGTCCGGGTCGACCTGCGGCCGACCGCCCTGTTGACGGGCGGACTGCCGGGGGATACGGGGGTGCACATCCCCAACCCCATCAGTCTCAGGTGGTCGAGTCATCCCCGAAGGGAAGCATCTTCGCGTCCCACGCAGAGCGGACCCCGGGGCCGGCGTCTCCTCCTTACGGATGAGATCACGCCTATCTGCGGTGGCGGGCGCGCGCCGCATTGCCGTGCGCTCTCACGCAACCGCGGTGCGAACTCGGCTCGTCCCACACAAGCCGGGTCGACTGAGTGGGCCTCCACAGTTCCTGACGGTTCATCAGTATTGAATGTTGCCCCCGCTACGGCTACTTTCCGCGACACCACAGCCCGCTACGAAGAGGTGGTCGCATGGCCGAAATCAGCGCGGAAGCACGCATACAGGCGCCCGCGGAGAAGGTCTGGGCACAGCTCACGGACTGGTCCGCGTACGGGGAGTGGAACGCCACCCACACCAGCTTCCCCAAGGGCGGCCCGACGGTTGTCGAAGTGGGCGGGACCTTCCAGGAGAACATGAAGCTGATGGGCTTCCCCGCCGAGGTCGAGTGGACCATCGACCAGGTGGAGCCGGCCCGGCTGTTCGCCATCCGGGGCAAGGGCCCGATGGCGGTGAGCGTCGCCACGCGCTACACCCTGACCCCCGACGGCGACGCCACCTTGGTCCGTATCGACGGCGAGTTCACGGGCGCCGCCGTCTCCCTGATGGCGGGCAAGCTGAAGGACTCGGGGACGGCCGCGCTGAACGAGTCACTGCGGAAGCTGGCCGGACTCGTGGAGTGACCGCGGCACACGCGAGGGCGCCCCGCGGATCTCTCCACGGGGCGCCCTTTGATCGCCGTACGGCTGTCCGTCCTCTGTCAGCCCTCGTCGGCGAGGATGAGGTACAGCTTCTTGCGGGCCTCGTTGATGACGGCCACCGCCTTCTCGCGCTGTTCCTTGCTGCCGGTCTTCCAGACCTGCCCGAAGGCCTCCATCAGACCGAAGCCGGCCTGTCGGATCTCACCGAGCGCCTCGAAGTCGACGCCACGGGAGGCTTCCTCCCAGGGCGCGTCGGGGCCCTCGTCGGCCGCGGTACGGCCGGACTCGGTGAGCGAGAACAGCTTCTTGCCACCCTCGGTCTCACTGGCGATCAGCCCCTCGTCCTCCAGCAGTTGGAGGGTGGGGTACACCGAGCCGGGGCTGGGCTTCCACGCCCCGCCGCTGCGCTCGGCGATCTCCTGGATCATCTCGTAACCGTGCATCGGCCGGTCCTTGAGCAGGGCCAGGATCGAGGCACGCACGTCGCCGCGCCGCGCCCTCCCCCTGGGTCCGCCCCGACCCCTCGGCCCCCAGGGCCCGGGACCGAAGCCCGGCCCTCCGAAACCGGGACCACCGGGGCCGCCCGGACCGAAAGGCCCGAAGGCACCTCGCAGGTTCTCGGGACCACCCCGGCCACTACGACCGGCTCCACCGTGTCCACGCTCGAATCCATGGGAACGCATCGCAATCACTCCATTCCATCGTTGATCTGTCGCGATGCGTCAACGATATATCGGAACTGTTCGCATGGCAAGGCCCGTGTTCAGGGAAGGTTCTGTCCCGTCTCACTCAATCGAGTCGTCTTCTCAACGCACCGAGCCGTTCGGGCCTCTGTCTCAGCGAACCTAGTCGCGCGACTGTTCCGTGCATCGAGTTGTCGTACGTCGACGCCGTACACGGGCGTCGACGGCGTCCGCTGCGGGACTGTGTGACGAGCCGGTTCGAGGATGTGGATCCGGTACGTACGTTCCGCTGGTTGCGCGGTGAGCGTCACTTCCCGGGCTGGTACTGGTCGGCGACGACCGTCGTCGATGTGCGTGCGGACGAGCGGATCGAGCCGAAGGACGCCGAAGCGTTCGAGGTGACGCGCCTGCTCTGCGCCCAGGCCGGGTGGAGGTTCGACCGGCTGGGGACACCGGACGCGGTGCTGCTCGCGAATGTCCGGTGGCTGTCGCGCTACCGGCACCCGCGGTGTCTGCGCGAACCGGCGGCCGCCAGGCTCCGGGAAGTCTTCACAACACCGGGGCCGCTCATGGCCGGAGCGGACGCAGCCGGGGACCGGCTGTCGACGCTGCCAGTGTTGTTCCACCTCCTCTGGCTCCAGGAGCTGACCGCCGAGGCCATGCCTGCCGAGTTGCTGGGACCGCGCACGTTCGTGGAGTTTCCGAGTGGAGCTGACCGGTGACGGGGAAGAGGCGGGTGCCGCCGATGGTCTTCCACCCTCAAGTCGTGACGCTCGCCGGACTTCTCGCAGGCCGGGAGTGGGAACACCGTGCGATCGTCTCCGGCCACGTCGCCTGGCTCGTCGAGCAGATCACAGTCCGCAACGTCCTTCTCGGCTACGTCCCCAGGGAGCGCGAGGACCCTCTGATCCAGTGGGTTGAGCAGCATTCCGCCACCCACAAGTTCGTCGCCTTCCACCTAAGTCCGAGGGTCTACGACGCGTTCTTCCCCCGCGAAACGATCCCGCCACGCCCGTTCCACCCCTATTACCGCTGGTGAAGCCCCGGTCGCCCCGAAGTTAATACCGTGACCGGAAGGGATCAGGGGAGGCACCGGTCACGATCCTGATTCGGGCGCACGGAGACGCATCTGCCTGTTCGGATCTGGCGTCTCCGCACGTTGTCACTGAGGGAACCGTTCCGGGCGGAAGTCCGCAAGCATCTCGTCCCTCTTCCCACTGAAGATCTCCGAAGCAAGTAGCCGGCCGATCACAGGCCCGAGTGTGATGCCACTGTGGGAGACCGCCTCGTAGTAGCCCGGCAGAGAAGGCACCGCACCCACTGAGGGGAATCCGTCGGCCGGGATGGGCCGGTGGGCTACCTGTGTCTGCGCGATGAGGGAGTTGCCGAGTTCTGGAACGACACGCTCCGCCGATTCGTGGAGCAGCCGTGCGAGTTCCGCTGGCTCTTCACCGGTGTCGATGAGTGCGTCGATCTCGCGGCTGTGAAGGACCACCGACGCGTCTCCGTCAGGACGGATCTCGATGTGGGGCGCGTGCATGGCTCGGCGAACTGGGACCCGAGCACAGTCGATCCGGGTGACGACGCCGGGTTCCCGGCGCATCGGCAAGTGCCGAGCGATGAGCCTGGCGACCCGGGAAGCGCTGGGCCCTGCCGCGTTCACGACGGCATCGACGTCGAGACAAGCCCCATCCGACAGAGTCACGGTCCGGATGCTCCCGTCGGCGCTGACGCCGATGTCGCAGACCGCGGTGCCGGACCTGCGTTCGGCGCCGGACTCGACGGCTCGCTCGACCAGGCGGCCGACGAGTTGCCGTCCGTGCACCCACGCCTCGTCGGGATAGAACAGGACCGGAGTCTTGCCGGGCACCGTGAGAGCAGGTTCGAGGCGGCGGCGCACCTCGGCCCCCGTGCACACCTCGACCTTGTAGTCCCAGCTAGCCAGCAGCTCGGCTGATTCCAGGAGCTTCGCCTCCGCTGCGGGGTCCCCAGCCCAACGCAGGTGGCCGCTGGGATGCCACCATGAGTCCGGCCCGATGGTCTCTGCAAGCTCCCGGTACGCCGCCATGCCCGCAACGTTCAGGTCGAAGTAGGACCTGCGCCCGGTCTTGTTGCTGGCGTTGACCCACGAGAAAGACCAGTTGGTGACCCCTTCGCCTGGCTGGCCGGCGTCGATGAAGACCACCTCGACCCCGTGCCGCGACAGGTTCCAGCCCACGCTGGCTCCGAGAATGCCCACTCCGATGACAGCAACACGTCCAGATCGCTGCACGCACCCGACGCTCACGAGCGCCCCCTTCCAGCGTCGCGGCCCAACTCCCAGTCCCTAGCATGCCCTCGCCCCGCTTGGTGATGAGCGTGTGTTGAGCGGCGACGTCCGGCTTGGTCCACAGCCACAACCTCAGCCGGACGGTTTCAAGTTGGACTGGCATCGGCGAACACGGTGTGGTTCTGACCGCCGAGCGCGTCCCGCCCTACGGTGGCGCCATGAGCAACCACCCCGAAGCGCCTGTCAGGCCCGTCGAGGCCTACGAACCCCCGTACTACGTGGCCGTCTTCACCACGGTACGGACCCAGGACCAGAGCGGCTACAGCGAGACCAACGCGCGCATGGAAGAACTGGTGAAGGACGTTCCCGGGTACCTGGGGATGGACCACGCGCAGACTCCCGGCGGGCTGGCCATCACCGTCGGCTACTTCCGCGACGCCGAAGCCCTCACGGCGTGGCGGAGCGACATCGAGCACCGCGCGGCACAGAAGCGCGGGCGGGCCGAGTGGTACCAGAGCTACACACTGCATGTGGCGAAGGTGGAGCGCAGCCACGGGTTCACGCGAGCGTAGCTCTGGGACGGTGTCAGCCGTTCAGGGCGGTGCGCAGGGTGGTGGCCATCAGGTCGATGGCCTCCTTCCCGGCGGGTACCGGGCCCGTGTGGGTGAAGTAGTGGTCGACGCCCTCGAAGACCCGGTGGGTGACCGGGACACCGGCGGCCTCCAGGGCCTTGGCGTAGGCGTCCCCCTCGTTGCGCAGGCGGTCGTTCTCCGCGGTGATGACCAGGGCGGGCGGGAGTCCGGCGAGGTCGTCGGCGAGGGCGGGCGAGACCAGGGGCTGGGCGCGGTCGGCTGGGTCCGGGACGTAGGCGGCGGTGAAGATCCGCATGAGCCCGGCACCGAGCAGCGGCTTGGCGATGAGGGACTGCTTGGTGGCCGGGTCGGCCACTTGGTCGAGCGGGGCCGAGTCGAGGATCTGGAGCCGGGGCGAGAAGGTGCCGCGTTCCCTGGCCAGACGGCACACCGCGGCGGTCAGGTTGGCCCCGGCACTGTGTCCGCCCACGGCGAGGCGCGCTCCGTCCCAGCCGCCCGCAGCGCCGTTCCCGGCGACCCACTCGGCGACGTCGTAGGCCTGGGTGACAGGGACCGGGAACGGCCGCTGCGGGGCGACGGCGTAGTCGACGTTGATCACCACGCACCCGGCCGTGGCGGCGATGTAGCGGCAGATGTGGTCGTCCTGCTCGGGGCGGGCGATCACGAACCCGCCCCCGTGGAAGTTGATGTACACGGGGGCGGGGGTGTCCCCGGCGGCGGCCGACGGGCGGTACACGGTGCACGTCACCGGACCGGCGCCGGTCTCCACCCGAAGGCTCTCCGTGCGCGCCGGGATATCGGTGAAGCGCAGGTCTTTGTGGACACGAGCCATCACCCCGCCGAGCAGGAGCTGGATCCCTCTGGCCTGGATTCGAGGAAGGCTGAACGGCATGGCTTGGCACCCATCGCTACAAGGTTAAAGTAACAGGAATCCTGATGATGGATGCCTGACCGCCGATCGCGCAATGGGCAATGGGTCACTCCGTCGTCGGCGCCGTCCGCAGGGTCAGCGGAGTCTCTGCCCCCACGCGGGTCAGCTTCTCCGGGTTACGGACGTAGTACATGCCGCTGATCAGGCCGTCCTCGACCCGTACCGCCAGGACGCCGTCCATCTCGCCGTCCACGTGGAGCACGAGCGCCGGGCTGCCGTTGACCACGGTGGACTCGCCGGTGAGGGTGACGGTGAACTTGGCGATGCCGCCGAGGATGAAGCGGGCGACCTTGTCGGCGGTGACGACCGGTCGCATCGCCGCCTGCTTGATGCCGCCGCCGTCGCTGACCAGGACGACATCGGGGGCGAGCACGTCGAGCAACCCCTGCAGATCACCCGTCTCGAGCGCCAGCCGGAACGACTCCACCGCCGCCCGGGTCTCGCTCGCGGAGGCCGTTCTGCGCGGGCGCCGGGCATCGACGTGCCGGCGGGCGCGGTGCGCGATCTGGCGCACCGCGTCGGGGCTCTTCTCCACGGCGGCCGCGATCTCGTCGTAGTCGACGTCGAACACCTCGCGCAGCACGAACACCGCGCGCTCCGTCGGCGACAGCGTCTCCAGGACGCACATCAACGCCATCGAGAGACTCTCGGACAGCTCCACGTCCTCGGCCACGTCCGGCGCGGTGAGCAGCGGCTCGGGCAGCCACTGACCGACGTACGCCTCCTTGCGGCGCGTCATGGTGCGCAGCCGGTTGAGCGCCTGCCGGGTGGTGATGCGCACCAGGTAGGCGCGCCGGTCCTGCACCCGCTCCAGGTCCACCTCGACCCACCGCATCCAGGTCTCCTGAAGGACGTCCTCCGCGTCGGCCGCCGATCCGAGCATCTCGTAGGCGACGGTGAAGAGCAGGTTGCGGTGGGCGACGAACGTGTCGGTGGCGTGATCAGTCATGTCCCGCTCTCTCCCCTGTCCGCATGCGGACTAGGCCACCTTTTCGACGGTGGCCGGGGTCTCCGCACTCCGGGGGTCCTGGTCGCCCAGGGCCTCCAGCAGCTCCTGGCGCCTGGGGCCTCCCGAGACCTTGTGCAGCCGGTACGAACCGGGCTTGTCCGCCTCCCCGGCCAGGTGCTTGACGATGCCCTGGCACACGAATTCCTTGAGCCGCGCGCCGGGGCGACCAGCGACGTGGAACCCCACCGCGACGTCGTACCGGTGCGCGAACTGGAAGATCCCGGCGCCCCGGCCCAGGCTGATGCACTGGCCGGCGAACGACTGGTTGAGGGGCGCCGGCAGTTCCCCCGTGATCCGGCTGAGCACGGTGTCGGCGGCCCGCGCACCCAGCGGGATCGCGGCCTGGCAGCTCATCCGCAGCGGCAGGTCCGAGGGCGCCGCCGAGTCGCCGGCCGCGACGATGCGCTCGTCGTCGACGCTGGTCAGAGTCTCGTCCGTGAGCAGTCGGCCCAGGGCGTCGGTGGTCAGCCCACTGCGGGCGGCCAGGTCGGGCACGCCGAAGCCGACGGTCCAGACGGTCAGCGCGCTGGGCAGCGTGCGGCCGTCGGAGAGCCGTACGGCATCGCCGGTCACGGCCGTCACCCGCACGCCTTCGAGCACGGTCACACCGAGCCCGGCCAGCCGACCGGCGACCGAGCGCCGGCCCATCCGGTGCAGGTACGGGCCGAGCACCCCGCCGCAGACCATGGTCACCGCGCGGCCCTGCTCCGCCAGTTCGGCGGCGGTCTCGATGCCGGTGGGACCGGCTCCGACGATCGTCACCGGGGCCGCGGCGGAGGCGGCCTCGACAAGCGGCCGCAGCCGCTGGGCGTCCTCCAGGGTGGCGATCGGGTGCGCGAACTCGGCCGCTCCCGGCACGCTCGGGTCGGCGCTGCCACTGCCCACCGCGTAGACGAGGTAGTCGTAGCCGAGCGTGCCGCCGCCGGCCAGCGCCACCTCGCGCCCGCCTGCGTCGATCCGGGTGACGGTGTCGACGACCAGCCGGACCCCCTCGGCCAGGACCTTCCGGTACTCGACGACCGCCGGGTGCGACCCGCCCACCAGCTGGTGCAGGCGGATCCGCTCGACGAAGGTCGGGCGCGGGTTGATCAGGGTCACCGTCACGTCGTCACGCCGGGTCAGCCGGTTGGCCGCCATGACGCCGGCGTAGCCGCCACCGATCACGAGGATTTCGGTGTTCATGGTGTCTCCTCCGTCTCAAGGGGTTCGGCCTCAAGACACCGGGCGACCGACCCCTGTGACAGTTTGTGATCCAGATCACTTCAAAGGCGGGAAATGGGTCCAGCTACCCCGGATTGGCCTTGTTCCGGCCTCAAGATCACGCCGTACCGTCGGCTCATGCGCATCCGAATCGTCGACGCCTTCACCGACCGTCCCTTCGCGGGCAACCCGGCCGGAGTCCTGCTCCTGGACGACGCCTTCCCGGACGACAACCGGCTCCAGAACATCGCCCTGGAGGTAAACCACGCCGAGACGGCCTTCGCCCACCGGCTCCCCGGGGGCGGCGACGCCGACTGGGCGCTGCGTTGGTTCACCCCCGCCACCGAGGTGAACATGTGCGGCCACGCGACGCTTGCCACGGCCCACGTGCTGCACACCACCGGCGCCCACGAGGGCCCGGTGCGGTTCGCCACCCGCAGCGGGGTCCTCATCGCGACGCCGGGCGAGGACGGCTCGATCACCCTGGACTTCCCGACGGCCCCGCTGACCCCGGTCGAGCTTCCCGAGGGGGTCGTCGAGGCACTGGGCGCCGAACCCGTCGCCGCCCGCGACACCGGGCCGGACATCGGCGACCTGCTGCTCGAACTCGCCGACGAGAAGACCGTCCACGCCCTGCGCCCCGACCTCAAGGCCCTGGCCGCCTACTCGGAGCGCGGTGTCATCGCCACCGCCCGCGCCGAGAACCCGGATCTGGGCTACGACTTCGTCTCCCGCTGCTTCTTCCCGAACGTCGGCATCGACGAGGACCCGGTCACCGGCAGCGCGCACACCGCCCTGGCCCCCTACTGGTCCGAGCGCCTCGGCCGTGCCGAACTCACCGGCCTGCAGGCCTCGCCCCGCTCCGGCCGGGTCCGCACGGAGCTGCGCGGTGAGCGCACGATGCTGAGCGGCCGCGCGGTCACCGTGATCGAGGGCGAGCTGCTGGCATAGGCAAAGTCCCTCATGCGGTGGGCAGCCAGCCCACCTTCCCGGCGAGCAGCGCGTACCCCACGAACGCCCCGATGTCGAGCAGAGAATGCGCCACCACCAGGGGACCCACGCGGCCCCAGCGCCGGTACAGGTAGACGAACACCACACCCATCACCATGTTGCCGATGAAGCCGCCGATCCCCTGGTAGAGGTGGTAGCTGCCGCGCAGTACGGAACTGGCCACGAGCGCGGTGCCCGGGGTCCAGCCCAACTGGTGGAGCCGGCGCAGCAGATAGCCGACGACGATCACTTCTTCGAGGATCGCGTTCTGCATCGCCGAGAGGATCAGCACCGGGTACTTCCACCACACGTCGGGCAGCGCCTCGGGCACCACGGTGAGGTTGAAGCCCAGGCCGCGTGCGGCCAGGTAGAAGGCGATTCCGGTGCCGCCGATGACGGCCGCGATCCCGGCCCCGCGCGCGAGGTCGGGACCCGGCCGGGTGCGGTCGAAGCCAAGAGTCCGCAGGCTCTGCCCCTCCCGCAGCAGGAAGTGCGCGACAAGCAGCACGGGCACCAGGGACGACGTGATCCCGAAGAGCTGCCAGGCGAGATCCAGCCAGGGGCGGCCGGGCGCGGCCGAGGCGTTGAGTGTTGCCGCCTGGTCCTTGAGACCCCCTGGTTTCGTGACCGATCCCACAAAACTGATCAGTGCGGACACACCACTCGCACCGAGCGAAAGCCCCAGAACGAGCAGCGTCTCGTCACGGAAGAACCGCCGCGAGAGCGCCTTCTGCGGAAAAGAATCGGCCACTGCCCCTTCCTCCGCCTGCACACCTGCCTCCAGTTGAGTAATCCAGCCTCATCCCCATCGCCGCCCCGCTAGGGTCCTTCGAAAGAAGTTACGAAGATCGTGCGCATGGCCGTTGGGGGGACGGACGCCGTACGGGCGTACCTCCCCCTTTCCTGCCATATACGGCCGTGCCCGCACCGAAATCGACAGGGGAGGGCACCACCGTCATGGGACGTCACAGCTTGCCCGATCAGTATGGGGCGGGCGGCAGCGACCCCCGCCCACGCGCCCGCCGCCGCACCGTGGCCATCGCGACGGTGCTCGTCCTGACCGTCGCCGGCGGTACGGCCGCCGCCGTCCAGGGCGGTCTGCTCTCCTTCGACTCCTCCTGCCGGGACGATGCGGTACGGCTCAAGGTGGCCGCCTCCCCCGACGTGGCCCCCGCACTGCGCGCCGCGGCTGAGCGGGCCCGCGACGAGAACCTCACCTCGGACGGGCGCTGCGTCGACATCACGATCACCGCCCGCGAGTCGTACAAGGTCAGAGACACCCTCGTGGCCGGCAGGGACCCCGGTGCGCAGGTGTGGGTGCCGGACTCGGACGTGTGGATGGAGCAGATCTCCGCGGACGGCGACGCGACGGAGGTGGCCCGCGTCGGCAACGTCGCCTCCAGCCCGGTCGGAATGGCGATGGTGCCGACCGCCGCGAAGTCGCTGGGCTGGCCGAAGAAGACGTACGGCTGGCTGGAGCTGGCCGGTGCCACGCTCCAGGACGACTCCCTCAAGCTCGGCGCCGCCGACCCCGCGCGCAGCGCGACCGGGCTGCTCGCCCTCACCCAGCTCAGCAGCGCGGCCGGGAAGGTCGAGGGCGGGGACACGCAGGCCGCGTCGATGATGAAGTCGCTCTCGCAGCGCATCTCCGACAGTGACGGACAGCTCGTGGAGACACTGCCGCGGGACACCTCGGGCACCGAGCAGGGCAACCCGAAGCGCAACCAGGCGCTTGTCCTGTCGGAGCAGGCGGCCTTCGCGTACAACGCCTCGGCCGACGCGGGGAGCGGTCTGGACTTCTTCTATCCCAAGGACGGTTCACCGCGGCTCGACTACCCCTACGCGCTCGTCGACGAGACACGGCTGACCACGGACGAGAGCCGGGCGGCGATCCGCTTCATGACCTATCTGCGCAAGCCCGAGCAGGAACAGCTGCTGACGGACCGGGGGTTCCGGACGTCCGACGACCAGGTGTCGGCCTCACTGGTCGCGAAGGCCGGGGGCAAGGTACCGCAGCCGTACACGGCGGCGGCCGGTGAGCCCGCCTCGGCGACGGCGCTCCAGGAGGCCCTCGGCACCTGGACGATCACCGTGCAGAGCGCGCGGATCACGACGGTCGTGGACGCGTCCTCCTCCATGTCGGAGACCGTGCCCGGCACCGGCCGCTCCCGGATGGACGTCACCAGGGAGTCCCTCCTGCAGGCCCTCGCCACCTTCACGCAGGAGGACGAGATCGGGCTGTGGGAGTTCTCCACCAAGCTCGACGGCGACAAGGACTACAAGGTCCTGGTGCCGACGGAACGCCTCGGAGGCAGCGCGGACGGGGGCGGCACCCAACGAGAGCGGCTGTCGGCGGCGTTCGGCGGTCTTGAGCCGGTGCCGGGAGGGGCGACGGGGCTGTACGACACCACGCTCGCCGCCTACAAGTCCGCGACCTCCTCGTACGCCGAGGGCAAGTTCAACGCGCTGGTGGTCCTGACCGACGGCGTCAACCAGGACCCGGGCAGCATCTCGCGCGGAGCGTTGGTGTCCGAGCTGGAGAAACTCGCCGATCCTCGACGCCCGGTCCCCCTGATCGTGATCGCGGTGGGCCCCGACGCGGACCGCGCGGAGGCCGACCAACTCGCCGAGGCGACAGGCGGCTCCGGCCAACAGGTCAACAACCCCGCCCAGATCCACACGGTGATCCTGAAGGCGATCGTGGCGGCCGGCGCGCTGGGCAGCGGCAGCGGCGGCTGACTCCGCGCCCTGTCCGCGCCCTGTGTGGCCTCTCATCCCAACGGCACCGGCTCCGGCAACCCCACCGGCCATGTGTGCACCGGCTCTCCCAGGTGCATCAGCTCGCCGTACCGCCGGGTCGTGGCCGCCAGCGCCGCGTCCCGCGACAACCCCGCCTCCCGTGCCCGGTGGAACGTCGCCGCCTGCCAGGACGCCCCGTTGGCCCGGCGCCGGCACCGCTCCTCGATCACCCCGAGATACAGGTCCCGGTCGCCGGACTCGACGCCCCACCCCGCGAGCCCGGCTTCGGCGAGCGGCAGCAGTTCGTCGCGTACGAGGCTCACCGCGTCGACCTCCACCGTGCCGCCGTACCGCCCCCGCCGGGGCCAGGTGAGGCGGGCGTCGATGCCGTACCGGCACGCGGCGTCGAAGTTGGCCGCGGCCGTCTCGAAGGGCATCCGGGTCCACACCGGCCGCGACTCCTCGGCGAGGGCGCGGACGAGACCGTAGTAGAAGGCCGCGTTGGCGATGACGTCCGTGATGGTGGGCCCGGCGGGCAGCACCCGGTTCTCGACGCGCAGATGCGGGACACCGTCGGCGATGCCGTAGACGGGCCGGTTCCAGCGGTACACCGTGCCGTTGTGCAGGACGAGCTCGGCGAGCGAGGGCACCCCGCCCTCGTCGAGGACCTCCAGCGGATCCTCCTCGTCGCAGATCGGCAGCAGGGCCGGGTAGTAGCGCAGGTTCTCCTCGAACAGGTCGTACGCCGAGGAGATCCACCGCTCGCCGAACCAGGTCCGCGGCCGCACTCCCTGGGCCTGGAGCTCCGGCGGACGCGTGTCCGTGGACTGCTGGAAGAGCGGCGGCCGGGACTCCCGCCACAGCTCACGGCCGAACAGGAAGGGCGAGTTGGCGCCGACGGCGATCTGCACGCCTGCCACCGCCTGCGCCGCGTTCCACACGTCGGCGAACCGGCCCGGGGTGACCTGGAGGTGCAGCTGCACAGAGGTGCAGGCGGCCTCAGGGGCGATGGACTTCGAGGTGCAGGTGAGCCGCTCCACCCCGTCGATGTCGAGGACGAAGTCCTCACCGCGCGCCGCCACGATCTGGTCGTTGAGCAGGGTGTAGCGGTCCACGTCGGAAAGGTTGGAGGAGACCAGGTCGTCCCGGTCGAGCGTCGGCAGAATGCCGATCATCACGATTCCCGCGTCGACCTCGCCCGCTTTACGGTCCGCATATGCCAGAGACGTACGGAGTTCCTCGGCGAGCCGGTCGAATACCCGGCCGCCCAATCGGTGTGGGGCTATGTTGACTTCCAGATTGAACATGGCGAGTTCTGTTTGGAAATCTCGGCTTGCGATACGTTCGAGGACCTCTCCGTTCAACATTTTCGGCATACCGTCACCGCCGACCAGATTCAGCTCGATCTCCAGCCCCATGAGGTTCTTGGGCCGGTCGAACCGCTGCTCCGCCAGGAGCCGCTCCAGCCCCGTCAGGCACCTGCGGAGCTTGTCGCGGTAGTGCTGGCGATCGGACAGACCGAACTGACCTGCCGCGACCTTCTCCCCCATCGAAGGGTCCCTCCTCGATGCGTCATGAGTCAGGTGGGATGATGCCCAGCCCGAACGATCGGTAACGTCCCACGACGGCCCTCGGCCCGCTACCCTGTTGAATGTGACCGGTGGCACATTCCTTCGGCATGGAGCTCTCAGCAGTTTCGAGTGCCCTGAAGAACTCGTGAAAAACGCCGACGAGAACGGGCCGACCGCTCCCCGGGCATTTTCCGAGGTCACCGCAGCGGAGCCGATACGGAATCGGGATGATTCCCGCGTATCTCCGACCGAATGGTCCCTTGCTCCAGTCGACGAAAACGGCTAGACGAAACACCGTCTGAACACATGTCGTATAAACTCCGCGAACAAGGCAGAGGGTTGGCACCCGCGGTCCTGGATCCTGCCGTCAGGTGACGTACGGCAATCCCATCCGCACCCGCGTCACCGGACCCCGGCCCCCGCCTCTCTGACCCCCGTGAGCTGACAGCGCCGTCCGCCCCCGCCCTCGCGCCACCGTGCCTGTCGAATGAGAGGCGACCCACCATGCCGCTGCATGTCCCCCCGGCACCCGCACCCGCACTTCGCTCCGTCCTCACCGCACTCGCTTCGCCCACCGCGGTCCGCGAGGCCCGGACCCCTTCCCTGCTGCGCGCCCAGGGACCCGTCACACCCGAACTTCCACTGCCCGTACACGTCCTGGACGGCACCGCCACCCGGCTGACCGGGTGGCGTTTCCTGATCCGCTGCGGTGAGCGCTCGGTGGCCGCCGCCGAGACCATGCTGACCCCCGACGGCTGGGCGTTCTCGCACTTCTTCGAGGGCCCCTACATCGCGTCCACCGAGCGGGCACTGCGACAGGCGGAGGTGATGCAGCAGCCGTACCAGCCGCGCCTGCTGTCCATCCCGGGCCTGTACATGCTCGCGCTCTGGCTGCACGGCGACAGCACGGCGGACGCCGCCACGGGCCGTCTCGCCGCCACCGATCTGCTGGTCCCGCTGGCGCCGGCCCCGCCCGGCATCGCCGCCCACCGCCCACACCGGGCCGCCGAACTCCTCCCGGTGCTGACGCATCGGGTGACTCCGGCTCCACTGCTCGGCTCGCCCGCCTGAGATCCCGCCCGACACCCTCGTACCCCGCCCCGAATTCCGGGTAGCGGGGTACGACTCCGTTTCCGGCGCCATTAGGGTCGTACAAAATCCCCAGGGACCGCACAGAAAGCCTTTTGCTCGTACGAGCGCACAATTGCTCGGACGAGCCGATCGGGAGCCTGACTCCAGGTGGACTAGCCCCATCCGACCACTGTTAACCACCCGAAGGGACAGTGCAGTTGGGATGAACCATCCGGCCGGGTGAAGCGTCATCAACCTGTGAAGAAGTGGTGATGCGAAATACCTGCGGATTGACGCCCGTGGGGCAACACTGGGTTCGGACTGAGCAATCACGACGGGGGACGTCATGACCACAACACAGCGAAAGATCCCACCAATGTGCCAGCACCAGCCACCGTGTCCCACCGCAGACTCCACCGACCGGGAATGTGCCCGCCTCATGGCACACCACCCGGAGCAGGGCTGGAGCCTGCTGTGCAACGGCGTTCTGCTCTTCGAGGACACCGGTGAGCTCCTGCCCGACGGCCGGGTCATCGCCCCGCACCGCCCGCTCGCGGGGGCCACGGCCGCCTGAGCACGACCGGGCGGCGGCCGTACCGCCCGGAGACCTTGAGGGGCCGGCTCGCAGCGCCTGTCTGCGCACCGGCCCCGACGCATGTCCGATGGCGATCACTCCCTGTAATGCCTTGTATATGGGCCCACTTTTCCGGAAGACTTCTGGAAGTTTCGAAGCCGTGACTGCAGAGGCCGTGACTTTTCGAAGCTCTGACGCGGAGGTGGGCAAGTGACAGCAGGCGAGGCCGACGCCGAGCCCCGGGGCAGGGTCACCATCACGGAGATCGCCCGGCAGGCCGGGGTCTCCGTGCCGACGGTGTCCCGGGTGGTCAACGGCCGCTCGGACGTCTCCCCGCGGACCCGCGCCCGTGTCGAGGAACTGCTCCAGCAGTACGGCTACCGCAAGCGCCCCGCGGCCCCCGGCAGCCGCGCCGCCCTGCTCGACCTGGTCTTCAACGACCTCGACAGCCCCTGGGCCGTGGAGATCATCCGTGGGGTCGAGGAGATCGCCCACGCCGAGGGCGTCGGCACCGTGGTCTCCGCGATCCACGGCCGCTCGGGCGACGCCCGCGAGTGGATGCGCAACCTGCGCGCCCGCGCCTCCGACGGCGTCATCCTGGTCACCTCGGCGCTGGACACGGTCCTCCACGACGAGCTGCGCGCTCTCGGCGTCCCGCTGGTGGTCGTCGACCCGGCCGGCTCCCCCGCGCTGGACGCCCCCACCATCGGCGCCGCCAACTGGTCGGGAGGGCTCGCGGCCACCGAGCACTTGCTGTCGCTGGGCCACCGCAGAATCGGCCTGATCGCAGGACCGCCCCGGCTGCTGTGCTCACGGGCCCGCTTCGACGGCTACCGAGCCGCTCTGGAAGGCGCCGGACTCACCCACGACGAATCCCTGGTCGTACCCGGCGACTTTCACCCGGAGTCCGGCTTCGCCGGCTGCGAGAAGCTCCTCGACCTGCCCGAGCCGCCGACCGCTGTGTTCGCGGCCAGCGACCAGATGGCCCTCGGCGCGATCGAGGCGCTCAGGCGGCGCGGTCTGCGGGTCCCGGAGGACCTGAGCCTGGTGGGTTTCGACGACCTTCCGGAAGTCCGCTGGTCGGCACCGCCGTTGACCACGATCCGCCAGCCCCTCGCCGACATGGGCAAACTGGCCGTCCGCACGGTCCTCAAACTGGCCCGCGACGAACGCCCGGACGCGCCGCGCGTGGAGCTGGGCACGGAACTGGTGGTGCGGTCGAGCACCGCACCACCGGCCACCACCTGACGGCACCAGCGCACTGCCGCCCGGGCCCCCACCATCCTCAAACCGGCCCACGAGGAACACCCGGACGCGCCACGCCTGGAACAGGCCACAGAACCGGTGACCCGATCAAGCACCGCACCACCGGCCGACCCCTGACGAACCACGGCCCTGCCGCCATGCCGTCCTCGTGGTCCTCGTGGTCCTCGTGCCACCAGCTGGCACCCGACCAGCCACCGCACTGCCGCCCGGGACCGCCGCACCCTCGCGAAGCGGTCCCGTCGGCGAAGCCCGCCACCCGCCCTTGGCCCCGCCAAGCCGCCCACGAGACGAGGCCGATTCGACGACTGTCGAGTCCCATCAGGTGGTGCGGCCGGGCGGTTTCCGCTCGGGCGTGGCCTGGCCGGGCCACATGGCCGTGAGGGCCATATCGCCCTCACGGTTCGTGCTGCAGCCAGAGGCCTTCCCCCGCGTCCACCGAATCCCGGCCGACCGGGCAGGCGCAGCCAGGACTCCCGTACCGGTCAGTCCAAGAGCGCATCCCGGATCGCGAAATACGCCGGCTTCGGCTGGAACTGCTCGTCCCACGGCAGCGCGGCGCCCTGGCCCTCGAAGAAGGCGGGTATCCAGCTGTATTTGTCGGTGTAGTCCCAGATCGTGATGCCGACGCACCGGCGCACAGCGAGGCAGGCATCCGTCAAGTCCGCGTACCAATCAGCCTGTTGGGCCAGTTTCTCCTCGGTCCCCGGCAAGATCATGCGGATGTCGACCTCGGTGAGCGCGGTGTCGAGGCCCAGCTTGCCGAAGCGGCGGAGGTTGTCCTCCAGGGTGGTCGGATAGCCGTACTGGAGCGCCAGGTGGGCCTGGAGACCGATGCCGTCGAGCGGGACGCCCTGTGCCTTCAGCTCCTTGGCAAGGTTGTAGTAGGCGTCGCTCTTCGGCCCGATCCCCTCGATGTTGTAATCGTTGAGATAGAGCTTGACCTTCGGGTCGGCCTGACGGGCCCAGCGCAGCGCGTCGGCGATGTAGCCGGGGCCAAGGGTCTTGTAGAAGACGGTGTCGCGGTAGGTCCCGTCCTCGTTGAAGGCCTCGTTGACGACGTCCCAGGCGAAGACCTTGCCCCGGTAGTGCCGCACCTCGGTCTGGATGTGCTTCTTCAGTACGGCCCTGAGCTCGGCCGCCGTCCACTCGCGCGAGGTGAGCCAGCCGGGCAACTGGCTGTGCCAGACGAGGGTGTGGCCGCGCACCTTCTGGTGGTTCGCGCGGGCGAGGTTCACGATCTCGTCGCCGTTGGTCCAGTCGAAGACCCCCTGCTGGGGTTCGGTGGCATACCACTTCATGCCGTTGCCCGGCGTGATCTGGTCGAACTCGCTGCCGAGGATCTTCTTGTACGGCCCGTCGACGAGCTCGGGGTTGTCGGTGGCACTGCCGAAGTAGCGGCCGTGGCGCTGGGCGAGATCGGCGAGAGTGGCTGGTCTGTCGTGAGCCTGGGCGGGTGCGCCGAGCCCGGCGACGACCAGGGCCGCGGCCAGGACTCCGACGAGTCTCAGACGGTTCTTGCGCATGGTGCGACTCCTCACGTGCGGGGGTGGGTGAGCCGTACTGGTGAAGGCGCCGGTGTCAGCCCTTCGTGGCACCGGCGGTGAGTCCGCCGACGAGTTGCCGCTCGGCGACCGAGTAGAAGGCGAGGGCGGGGACCATCGCCAGGACGAGATACGCGAAGACACGGGCGTACTCCGCGGAGTACTGGCCCTGGAACTGCTGCACGCCGACGGGCAGCGTCCACCAGGTGTTGTCGGTGAACACCAGCAGCGGCAGCATGAAGTTGTTCCAGCTGGTGACGACGGCGAGCACCGAGACCGTGCCGAGCGCGGGCCGCGCCATGGGCAGCAGCACCCGCCAGAAGAACCCGAAGGAGGTGCACCCGTCGAGCGTGGCCGCCTCCTCCAGCTCGCCGGGGATCTCCCGGAAGAAGGCACGCAGGATGATGATCGTCATCGGCAGCCCGAAGGCGGCCTGGGGCAGGATCACGCCCAGCGGGTTGTCCAGCAGGCCGAGCGAGCGCAGCAACAGGAACAGCGGCAGCACCGCCACCGCGAAGGGGAACATCAGCCCCATCGTGAACAGCGTGAACAGCGCCTCCCGGCCGCGGAAGGCGAACCGCGCGAAGGAGAACGCGGCCAGCGCGGACGCGGCGACCACCAGCACCGTCGTACCCACCGCCATCAATGTGCTGCTGCCGAGCAGCCGCCAGAAGTCGCCGGCGCCGAGGATGTCGGTGTAGTTGCTGATCAGCCAGTGCTTGGGCAACCCGAAAGGGTTGCTGGAGAGTTCGTCGGTGGACTTGAAGCCGGAGAGGGCTGCGTACACCAGGGGTACGACCATCACCGCGCCGACGGCGACGAGGATCGCGTGCAGGGGCAGGGTCCGTGCGGTGGTCTTGCGGGCGGTCACTTGCCGTCCCCCCTCATCGTCGTGGTGGCCCCTTCGAGGTCGCGGCGGAGCACGAACCGCTGGTAGGCGAGGGCGAAGACGAGGCAGATGCCGAACATGACGACGCTGATCGCGCTGGCGTATCCAACCTGGTAGCGCTTGAAGCCGTACTGGAACATGGTCACGGCCATGGTCTCGGAGTGGTGGTCCGGGCCGCCCTGGGTGACCACCCACACCAGGTCGAAGAGCTGGACCGAGCCGATGACGGACAGGAAGACACTGATCCGCAGGGTGGGCGCGAGCAGGGGCAGGGTGACGTTGCGGAACCGCTGCCAGGCGGACGCGCCGTCGATGAGGGCCGCCTCGGTCAACTCCCTCGGGATGGACTGGAGTCCGGCCAGGTAGAGCATCATGTGGAAGCCGAAGTACTTCCAGGTCATGACCAGGAACAGCGTGGCCATGACGTAGGAGGGGTCGGCGAACCACAGTCCGCCCACGCCGTCGAGGCCGACCGCGCCGAGGATGTGGTCGGCGAGTCCGTCGTCCGGGGCGAAGACCATGCTGAACAGCACACCCGTGATCGCCTCGGACAGGACGTAGGGCGCGAAGAACAGCATCCGGTAGACGGCCCTGCCGCGCAGCTTCTGGTTGAGCAGGACCGCCATGGCGAGCGCGAACGGCAGTTGGAACGCGAGGGACAGCACGACCAGGACGAGGCAGCGCCACAGGTCGCCCAGGAAGACCGGGTTGTCGAAGAGCTGGGTGAAGTTGTCGACGCCGACGTAGTCGGAGGGCATGCCGAAGCCGCCCCAGCGGAAGAAGGCGGCGTACAGCGCGAACAGCATCGGCAGCATGACCATGCCGATGAACAGCACCAGGGCGGGCAGTTGGAAGCCGACCGCGGTGAGCCAGTGCAGTGCGCGCCGTCGGCCCCGCCCCCGGGCCCTGACTGATTCCGGGGGCGGGAGATCGGTGCCCGGACCGCTCCGCTTGTCTGCGAGGAACGTGGAGGTCATCGCGGGCTACTGCTCTTCCTTCGCGGTCTTGGTGATCGACTGGGCGACCTGTTCGGGGGACTTGGAGCCGGCGATGAGCGCGGCCACGCTGTCGTTGACCTCCTGGCCGACGGCGGGCGCGTACGCCTGGTCGAGATAGAGCTGGAAGCCGGTGGCGGCCTTCAACTGGGCCTGTACGAGCTTGAGGTTGGGGTCGGTCATGGCGCTCTCGGCGTTCGGGAGCACGGGCAGAACGCTGGTCTTCTTGACCAGTTCGAGTTCGGTGGCCTCGGAGGCGAAGAACTTCAGGAAGTCGACGGCCGCCTGCGGGGCCCCTCTGCGCAGGGCGTGTCCGCCGCCTCCGCCGAACACCTCGGTGATGGCGCCCTTGCCGCCCTCGACCGCGGGGAAGGGGAAGAAGCCTAGTTCGTCCCCGAGGCCCTTGCCGCTGTCGGCCTCCACCGCCGGGGCCCACTGGCCCATGAGTTCCATGGCCGCCTTGCCGTTGCCGACGGCGGCCGCCTGGCCGGTGGGGGTGGAGTAGGCGGCGTTGAGGAAGCCCTTCTGGAAGGGCTGGAGGTCCACGAGCTCCTTGAGATGCCGGCCCGCTTCGACAAACCCGGCGCCGGTGAAGTCATGGTCCTCGTCGGCCTTCTGGAGGGCGTCGATGCCGGCGGTGCGCATCGCGAGGTAGGCCCAGTAGTACATGCCGGGCCACTTCTCCATGCCCGCGAGGGCGATCGGCGTGATCTTCTTGGACTTCAGCTTGCTCACGGCCTCCAGGAAGCCGCCCCAGGTGGTGGGCGGTTCACTGACACCGGCCTGTTCGAAGAGCGCCTTGTTGTACCAGAATCCGATCATGCCCATGTCGAACGGAATGCCGTAGACCTTGTCGTCCAGGAGGTACGGCTCCTTGGTGACCTTCAGCAGACCGTCGGCCCACGGCTTGGTCTTGTCGGTGAGGTCCTCGACAAGCCCGGCGTCGACCTGCTGCTTGAGCACGCCCCCGCCCCACGTGTGGAAGATGTCGGGGAGCTTCCCGGAGGCGGTCAGCGCTGTCATCTTCGACTTGTAGGCGTCGTTCTCCAACTGGACGATCTTTATCTTCACCTTGGGGTTCTGTGCCTCGAACTTCTTGGCGAGTCCTGCCCAGACACCCTTCGCCGGCTCGGTGGTGGAGATGTTCCACCACTCCACCGTGGTCGTTCCGTCGGACGACCCTCCGTCCGAGTCACCGCCACAGCCGGTCAGTGCCGCCATGCCCAGACCGGCCGCGGCGGACGCCGCCAGAAAACCACGGCGGGACAGTGCCGGGTCGCCCATGATGCGCTCCTTGGGTACGGGACGGAGCCGTCCTTGTCCGTCCTGCGGTCCGAATGTTTCGGAGTAGATCCAGAAAGCTTCGCTGCTGCCGCACCCTAGAGACAGCTACTAAACGCTGGCAACCCCTTGTGCAGGGGGAATGTTGAGCAGCCGAACCAGTCGAAGTCCCTCGGTGCAGCCGGTGAGGTACATGCCGATGATCCGGCGAGTGAAGCGCTCGACCACCTGGATGAAGAGACGGCGCTCGCCGAGTCCGGCGAGTGGCTCGACGCCGGTCCCGAGCTCCAAGGCCGGCTTCCTTCAGGCGGGTTGGCACGACCCGGGCCTTCAGCGCGAATCTCACCGCTCAGGGTGGCGGGCCGCCTTTCGCCCGGTCGGCCGGGCTGACGCGACCCCTGGAACCTGCGTCCGCCCGCGCGGCGAACCGCACTGAGGTCGCCGCTGACCACGGCCCGCGAGCAAGGGGCCGCCACCGCCTGTCACCGGTGGCATGCGTGGCCAGGTGTCCAGGGCCCTCGATGAGCGATCCGGAAACCCCCGGGCAGCCGCGCGGGGAGATCCAGTACGACTTCAGGACACCAGCACCGAAGTCGCCCCGATCCGACGGGAGTTCGCCCGCACGCCGGGCATCCGGCGCCGGATGCCATGCGCACCGGGCCGACCCTCGACCCGGCCGTCGACCCACTCCGCGGGAACCGGGAAGGCGGTCACGCCCCTCGTCGTGGCGCAGGGGACCAAGCGTTACGTCTTCCGGTACGAGGCTCCAGGTGATCCGGAATCCCGCGAAGGAGCCACACGGCCGCGTGCCCAGCAACATCCACCCGGCACCTTCCACCGCCGGACACGGCCAACATGAGCGACACCCCCCGCAGTCGGCACGCGCCACCACGCTCCCGGCACGGTACGGTCGCGGCGTCCACCCTGTGACGAAACTTTCGGGCGACCTGGCGAACGTTACGAGGTCAGCCGAGCCACCCCTGTTTGGTGATCAGGACCTCCAGCCGAGGGCCTCACGGCGCTCGCCCTCGTCGGCTTCGTGGCATCGGGAGCCGACGGTCCTTCGCCGTCGGCTCCTGTTCGGGTCGCTGCCGGTCCCGCCCGGCCCACCGGGTCACGCCGTCAGCTGCTGCCTGCAAGTGCCTTGAGCGCGATGTTGAGTTCGTGGACGTTCACCCGGGGCTCCCCGTTCTGCTGAAGGCCGATGGGCACGTCAGAAACTCACTGGCCCAGCTGATTTCTGAACCGTGATACTCGATGTTGTGACGCGCGAGGGCCCCACCGAAGACATCCCGGTCAACCCGGCGTTACGTCGGATTCTGACACGAGCCGGCGACCCGGAACTGTTGGAACTGCTGGCCAGCGGGATGTCGGGCGCGGATCTCACCACACTCCTGCTGGAGGTGTTCCGGCGCCGGGCTGACCGGCTCTCGCCGGCCGAGGTGATGCGGCGCTATCGCAGCGACCGGTTCGTGGCCCCAGCGCCGGTCGACTTCGCCGCACTGCGCCGCACGGAGGACGCGTTACTGTCGGCGCTGCCCGACGGCTTCGAGGTCCTCGTGCTCGCCCCGGTCGTACCGCTCGCCGCGCACTCTGCCGTGGCGACCGTCGATCCGCGCAAGGTGATCGCGACGGTCCGGGGCAGCGAGGTGGCCGCCGATCCGACGAACGCACTGGCGCTGGAGGCATCGCACCGACGCTCCCTGGCCCTGGCCGCCGATCCGCGTTCGAACGCGCCGGTCCGGCTGGCGGCCAGCCAGCGAGTCGCTCGCGCCCAGAGCTTCAACGGTCCGAGGAACCTCTCCCACTTCCAGCTCTTCGGTCTGGTGACCGCCGGCCGAGACATGGGCAACCGACTCTTTGAGCACCGGCACTTGGCCGAGCACCTACGGTTCGCCGCCCGCGTCATGGCCGACGTGGGGGCACTGGACACACAGATCAGACTGACCTTTCTGGAGGAAGCGACTGGTCCGACCCTCGAGCGGATGAGCCATGACCTCGCCGGGCTGCCAGGAATACAGGTATGCGAGGACCCGGACCGGGCCACCGGACGCGGCTACTACACGGGAATCTGCTTCAAGATCTACACCAGCATCGGAGGCCACCAGCTGGAAGTCGGCGACGGCGGCTTCGTTCAATGGAGCCAACTGCTCACCGGCAACAGCAAAGAACGCCTACTGATCAGTGGATTCGGCGTCGACCGCCTTGCCGAGGCCCTGATGTCGCAGCCGGGCCCCGGCGAGTCCCACCGCAGCTGAAAAGTCGAGCAATCCACAGGGTGTGACAATTCCTCGCTCCCCGCCGTTTCTCACAGGTTTCCCGGCCCTTGGAGGCATGCAGGAAATCCTCGACCAGGGAGCCTGCCATCCAGAGGTGCTGGTCGGTCAGGTCCTGGGCGATGGCGAGCCGGGTGCTCATGTGTACAGCCGCATGGACCGCCGCTCCCTCGCCGAGTCCCGGGCCCGAAGCGCGTCCACGTCAGGGGTCTCGAGCAAATTCCGCCCATCCGTGACCCAGCCGGGTCCCCTCTTACCACTGAGCTGGGTCAACGCCTCATCGAGCGCAATGGAGTTGGCGAACTCCCGCCGCCACAGTTCACCCAGTTCATCGATTTCTCCGGGCTGGAACTCCCTCACACGCCCCCGAGCAACAGGGAGCAGCCTCACCTGAACCTGAGTCAGCTGCTCCGACTGAAGCGCGACCTCCTCCAAGATCGCCGCACTTCTGTCCGTCCCGGTCAGCAGCGGCGCCCACCTAGCCGTGATCACACGGAATCCGTGCGAACACCCTCGCAGAAGGTCGTATGCCGTCCGGGCCCACTCCGGATCGGCGGCGAGAACGCTGATCCTGGATGCCGTCCCGGGCGGCCGCACCACCTCATGAATGACGTCGTTCTCCTTGATCTCGGGAAGCGCATGCCGAGCCAGAATCGTCTTCATCCGGTCGGCCAAATCAGGGTTGAGCCGGAAGTCTGCATCCTCAATAAGGTGGCCACCGTTTAACGCGAACCACATCACCCGCCGCTGAGCAAGCGGTGCCCGAGCCAAAGCCCCACAAGCCACGAGTATGACCAGACGCAGCCGAGCCTCGTCACGCCGCGCAATCCACTCCTCGATGAGCGTCGCACCGAGAGCCAGAAAGAGCACTGAGGACAGTGAACCGGCAAGAAAGGCATGCCGGCTCCAAAAGACCCGAAGGCCCCCCAAGGGCCAATCGGTAACGGTCAATCCCACAATGGCGACCACAAGCACGCCACTGGCGAGGCCTGCACGACGACTTGGCGACATCCGCCTCCACACGGCACCCACCCCCTGCTCAATGTCCACAACCCCCCACAGCTCAGCACTTTCCGCGCGACAGGCCACGCAACCTCTCACGCCGGAAGCATCGACTCGCTGTGGGACTTCTGTTCCGCGCGCCGGCATTCCCGCCCTGCAACCCGCAGGCCACCCGCCCCACAGAGCTGTGGGGCGCGTGACGTGCAGGCAACAGAAAGGACCGGTGTACCTGCGCAAGCACGAACCTCTCGCGCAGATCGCCGCGGGGTTCGGCATCTCGATCGGCACCGCGCACGCCTCACCAGCGCGGTCATCGATCTCCTGGCCGCCCGCGCGCCCGGACTGCCGCGCGCTCTGCGCGAGGCCCTCTGCGAACGCCAAGCAGCGCCGATCCTCGCCGACCGCGCCCACCCCGGTGCCGGCGCATGTGCGACCACACCCGCCGGACGACCTCCAGGAGACGAACCGACGCTCACCCGACAGACCGTCAACCGGGCACTGTCGAAGGCACAGGTCCCGGTCGAGCGCGGAGTCGCCCACCTGAGAGTCCTGGCGGATCTTCCGCAGAGCGCGCGATGTTCAGGCCGTGAGTGTCACAGGCCCTCCCACATCAGGCCACGAGCGGCAGGCGCCGACGGGCCACGGCTCCCTGAAGACAACTGCCGCCCGCTGGTCCCTGTGTCCAGGAAACCGTCGTACGCCATGACGCTCGGTGTCCACCACCGACCACCGGACCCGGGTTCCGTCGTACGGGCTCGTAGTGATCCTGCAGGCACGACACCTGGTCTCTTGACGTGGACCCCGAGCCACCAGGCGATTCTTAACGGAAGTTTGACGCCCTGGTCGTCCGCATCCGTGGGCCCTGACATCACTCTCCGCTTACGCTGATCCCGCCGTCAGTGTGATGGCCGGAACCTCATGCTGAGCCGTACACCAGGAGCACACCGATGGCCACGACCGAGCACCCTCCCCCCAGTCGCCTGCGCGCCTGGATGCTGGAGGGCCTGTCCGACATGGTCAAGAGTCAGGACCAGGACCAGGACCAGGGCCGGCCGGAGCAGAAGACCGAGTCGAGCCTGGAGCACAAGGGCCAGCCCTGGTACCGGGTCATGTGTCTGACCGGTGTCGACTACTTCTCCACCCTCGGCTACCAGCCCGGCATCGCCGCCCTCGCGGCCGGCCTGCTCTCCCCCGTCGCGACCATCGTCCTGGTGATCGTCACACTCGCGGGCGCCCTGCCGGTGTACCGCCGCGTGGCGGAGGAGAGCCCGCACGGCCAGGGCTCGATCGCGATGCTGGAGCGCCTGCTGACCTTCTGGAAGGGCAAGCTCTTCGTCCTGACGCTGCTCGGCTTCGCCGCCACCGACTTCCTGATCACCATCACCCTGTCCGCCGCAGACGCATCGACCCACCTCGTCGAGAACCCGCACCTGACCAGCACCCTGCACGACCAGAAGATGCTGATCACCCTGGTCCTGGTGGCCCTGCTCGGCGCGGTCTTCCTCAAGGGCTTCCTGGAGGCCATCGGCGTCGCGACGGCCCTGGTGGGCGTCTATCTAGCGCTGAACGTCGTCGTCGTGATCGTCGGCCTGTGGCACGTCGTCACCGCCGACCACGTGGTCACCGACTGGTCGAACGCCCTGACCGCCGAGCACGGCAACGTCTTCGTGATGATCGGCGTGGCCCTGATCGTCTTCCCCAAGCTCGCCCTCGGCCTCTCCGGCTTCGAGACCGGCGTCGCGGTCATGCCGCACGTCAAGGGCGACCCGGGCGAGACCGAGGACAACCCGGTCGGCCGGATCCGCGACACCAAGAAGCTGCTCACCACGGCCGCGGTGATCATGAGCTGCTTCCTGATCGCCACGAGCTTCATCACCACCCTCCTGATCCCTGAGAAGGAGTTCGAGGCGGGCGGCCAGGCCAACGGCCGCGCCCTGGCCTTCCTCGCGCACGAATACCTGGGCGGCGCCTTCGGCACGGTCTACGACGTCTCGACGATCGCCATCCTGTGGTTCGCCGGCGCCTCCGCGATGGCCGGCCTGCTCAACCTCATGCCCCGCTACCTGCCCCGTTACGGCATGGCCCCGCACTGGGCCCGCGCCGTGCGCCCCATGGTCATCGTCTTCACCCTGATCGCCTTCCTCGTCACCTGGATCTTCGACGCGAGTGTCGACGCCCAGGGCGGCGCCTACGCCACCGGTGTACTGGTGCTGATCAGCTCCGCGGCGATCGCGGTGACCATCGCCGCCCGCAAGGCGGGACAGCGCGGCTGGACCATCGCGTTCGCGGCGATCTCGGCGGTGTTCGTCTACACGACGGTCGTCAACGTCATCGAGCGCCCCGACGGCGTCAAGATCGGCGCCTGCTTCATCGCCGGCATCATCCTCGTCTCGCTGCTCTCGCGCCTGGCCCGTGCCTTCGAGCTCCGTGTGACCAGCGTGACCCTTGACGACATGGCGGAACGTTTCATCCGGGACATGGCGAGCCGCAAGATGCGCTTCATCGCCAACGAACCCGACAACCGCGACAAGGCCGAGTACCGCGAGAAGATCGAGCAGATCCGCGAGGACAACGACGTCCCCGGCCAGGAGGACTTCGTCTTCGTGGAGGTCACGGTCACCGACCCCTCGGAGTTCGAAGCCGGCCTCACCGTCCGCGGTGAGGTCCTTCACAACCGCTACCGCGTCCTGACCCTGGAGTCCTCCTCCATCCCGAACGCCCTGGCGGCCCTGCTGCTCCACGTCCGCGACACGACCCACTGCACCCCGCACATCTACTTCGAGTGGACCGAGGGCAACCCCTTCCGCAACTTCCTGCGCTTCTTCCTCTTCGGCCAGGGCGAGGTCGCCCCGGTCACCCGCGAGGTCCTGCGTGAGGCCGAACCGGACCGCACCAGGCGCCCGCGCGTGCACACCGGCTGAGAGCCCGGCACCAGGACCGCGTCAGGATTCCGTCGTACGGCCGTCAGAACGGCGTCACCGACGGACTCACCCCGCCCTACGGTCACCCCGTGCGACCGATTGCCCCGCGCCCGGCCGTCGGCCGTGGCTGGCGCGGCAGCGCACGGTTCACGACGGGCTGTGCGGCCCCGCCGAAGGCACGCTCCGCCGGCGAACGGACGCCGTACGACAACTCGGCCACCGCATCGACGACGAGACCGCACGATCACCTCTCACCGCGTCGTGGATCGCCCAGGGGGCCCCGCGACGCCGAACAGCCCCGCTGCTCGATTCGGGCCCCATCTCCTGCCCCGACCACGCTCCTGCCAGCCAGGCCGACGGGGCGCACAAGGCGAAGCAAACCACCACATACACCACCCAACCCCGTCCAACCTCTACGGTTGATGACCATGACCCTGAGCATCCGCAACCAGCTCCCCGGCACCGTCACCACCGTCACCCCGGGCGAGGCCATGGCAACGGTCAAGATCCGCCTCGACGGCGGCCAGGACCTCACGGCCGCGATCACCCTCGAAGCCGTCGAGGAACTCGGCCTCACTCAAGGCTCCCCCGTACGTGCCCTCGTGAAGTCCACGGAGGTCTCCCTCGCCACCGCCCCGGTCC
The DNA here is from genome assembly GCF_044903305.1 of Streptomyces sp. NPDC019531. NCBI lineage: Bacteria > Bacillati > Actinomycetota > Actinomycetes > Kitasatosporales > Streptomycetaceae > Streptomyces > Streptomyces sp. NPDC019531. Next base: position 198,888 of record NZ_JBJDQL010000011.1, read on the forward strand.
ACGGCGTGTCCATCCGCAACCAGCTCCCCGGCACGGTCACTTCCCTGGCCACCGGCGCCGCGATGGCCTCCGTCAAGATCGCCGTCGACGGAGGCGAAATCACCTCCGCGATCACCAAGGACGCCGCGACCGACCTCGGCCTCACCGCAGGCACCACGGTCGTCGCCCTCATCAAGTCGACCGAGGTCTCACTGGCGACGGCATAAGGGGCCTTGCCACAGCCCAACGGAAGAGGGCCCCGCCGAAACGGGGCCCTCATCACCTCACATCAGTCCTCGTACGCGTCCAACGGCGGGCACGAGCAGACCAGATTCCGGTCACCGAAGGCCTGGTCGATCCGCCGCACCGGCGGCCAGTACTTGTCCGCGACCGACACCCCGGCCGGGAAGACCGCCTCCTCACGCGTGTACGCGTGCTCCCACGCACCGCCCAGCGCGCCGGCGGTGTGCGGCGCGTTGCGCAGCGGGTTGTCGTCGGCGGCCCACTCGCCCGAACCGACCTTCTCGATCTCCTCGCGAATGGCGATCATTGCCTCGCAGAACCGATCCAGCTCGCCCAGGTCCTCGGACTCGGTCGGCTCGATCATCAGCGTCCCGGCCACCGGGAACGACATGGTCGGCGCATGGAAGCCGTAGTCGATGAGCCGCTTGGCCACGTCGTCGACGCTCACCCCGGTCGCCTTGGTCAGCGGCCGAAGATCGATGATGCACTCGTGCGCGACCAGCCCGCCGGGCCCGGTGTAGAGCACGGGGTAGTGCGGCTCAAGGCGCTTGGCGATGTAGTTGGCGGAGAGCACCGCCACCTGCGTGGCCCGCTTCAGCCCCTCACCACCCATGAGCCGCACATATGCCCACGAGATCGGCAGGATGCCCGCGGAACCCCAGGGCGCGGCCGAGATCGGCCCGACGCCCGTCTCGGGGCCCGCCGCGGGCTGCATCGGGTGGTTGGGCAGATACGGCGCCAGGTGCGCCCGCACCCCCACCGGACCGACGCCCGGCCCACCGCCGCCGTGCGGGATGCAGAAGGTCTTGTGCAGGTTCAGGTGCGAGACGTCACCGCCGAAGTGCCCCGGCTTGGCCAGCCCCACCAGCGCGTTGAGGTTGGCCCCGTCGACATACACCTGCCCGCCGGCCTCGTGCACCTGCGCACAGATGTCGGCGACGTGCTCCTCGAACACCCCGTGTGTCGAGGGGTACGTGATCATCAGCACGGACAGCTCGTCACGGTACTGCTCGATCTTCGCCCGCAGGTCCTCGATGTCGATCTCCCCGTCGTCTGCGGTCTTCACGACGACGACCTTCATCCCGGCCATGACCGCACTCGCGGCGTTCGTCCCGTGCGCGGACGACGGGATCAGACACACGGTCCGCTGCTCGTCACCGTTGGCCCGGTGATATCCGCGTACGGCGAGCAGCCCGGCCAGCTCGCCCTGCGAACCGGCGTTCGGCTGCAGCGACACATTGTCGTACCCGGTGACCTCGGCGAGCTGCTCCTCCAGCTCCCGGATCAGCGTCAGATAGCCCTGCGCCTGCTCGGCGGGCGCGAAGGGATGCAGCTGCCCGAACTCCGGCCAGGTGACCGGCTCCATCTCCGTGGTCGCGTTGAGCTTCATGGTGCAGGAGCCCAGCGGGATCATGCCGCGGTCGAGCGCGTAGTCGCGGTCGGCCAGCCTGCGCAGGTAACGCAGCATCGCGGTCTCGGAGCGGTACTGGTGGAAGACGGGGTGGGCGAGGAAGTCGTCGTCGCGCAGCAGAGCGTCCGGCAGCGCCTCCTCGGTGGCGGCGTCCAGCGTCTCGATGTCGGCCTCCACTCCGAACGCGTTCCACACGGCGACGAGCTGGGCCCGCCCGGTGGTCTCGTCACAGGCGATGGAGACGTGGTCGGCGTCGACGAGATGCAGGTTCACGCCGTTCTGCCGTGCCGCGGAGACGACCTCGGCGGCCTTGGCGGGCACGCGCACGGTGAGCGTGTCGAAATACGAACCGTGCACGACATCGGCCCCACCGGCCCGGAGCCCCGCCGCAAGGATGGTGGCGTACCGGTGCGTCCGCCGGGCGATGCCCTTGAGCCCCTCGGGCCCGTGGTAGACGGCGTACATCCCGGCCATGACCGCGAGCAGCACCTGGGCGGTGCAGATGTTGCTGGTCGCCTTCTCCCGGCGGATGTGCTGCTCACGTGTCTGCAGCGCGAGCCGGTACGCCCTGTTCCCGTCGGCGTCCACGGACACACCCACGAGCCGCCCGGGCAGGCTCCTCGCGAACTTCTCGTGCACGGCCATGTATCCGGCGTGCGGCCCACCGAACCCCATGGGCACCCCGAACCGCTGGGTGGTCCCGACCGCGATATCCGCCCCGAGCTCACCCGGCGACTTCAGCAGCGCCAGCGCGAGCAGGTCGGCGGCGACGGTCACGAGCGCGCCGAGCTCATGAGCCCGGTCGACGACGGCCTTGATGTCGCGTACGGCCCCGGAGGCGCCGGGATACTGGACGAGCACGCCGTTGATCTCCCGCTCGGCGATCTCGGCCGGGATGCCGTCGCTGAGGTCGGCGACCACGACCTCGACGCCGGCCGGCTCGGCACGCGTCTCGATCACGGCGATGGTCTGCGGCAGCGCGTCCGCGTCGACGAGGAAGATCCCCTTCTTGTTCTTCCCCATACGCCGGGACAGGGCCACGGCCTCGGCCGCAGCGGTCCCCTCATCGAGCAGCGAAGCACCGGAGGTGGGCAACCCGGTGAGCTCGGCGACCATGGTCTGGAAGTTGAGCAGAGCCTCCAGCCGCCCCTGTGAGATCTCCGGCTGATACGGCGTGTATGCCGTGTACCAGGCCGGGTTCTCCATCACATTGCGCAGGATGACGGGCGGCGTGAAAGTCCCGTGGTAACCGAGCCCGATCATGGAATCGAGCACCTGGTTCCGGTCGGCCAGCGACCGCAGCTCGGCCAGCACCTCGGCCTCGGTGCGCGCACCGGGCAGCTCCAGCGCATCGGCGTTCTTGATCACATCCGGCACCGCGGCGGCTGTCAGCTCGTCCAGCGAGCCGTACCCGACCTGGGCGAGCATCTTGGCCCGAGCCTCGTGGTCAGGACCGATATGACGCTGCTCGAAGGGGATTCCCTGTTCGAGCTCGGAAAGCGGAATGCGATGGGCGGTCATTGCGGAGGCCTCCTGGTCTGACACGACCTTCGAGGGATACCCCGGCGCGGGTATCCCGACGGCCTCCCCCTCTGTCATCTCAACCTGAGAGCTTCACCAGGCAGCCCGAGGGCCGCCGGCTTTCACCGTCGGTGAGAGCGGAAGCCGTCGACACCCGCCCTGCTTTCCAGAGTGACCTCGTCCGTGCGGTACGTGAGCCTGAGAGATTCTGGGGAGGATTTGCTCCTTCGGCGCCTCCGATGCTGTCTGGAGGACTCTCCCGCACGGGATCAACAGCCGCCTGCAAGCCTACCAGCGAGGTCGCCGCACGAGTCTTCGAGTGGCCGCCCACCCCAATGTGCTCTTTCGTAGGGGTTACGACTGCTTCGGATGAGTTGCGAGCAAGTGGAGGGCCCGTGCAGACCGACCTCGATCCGCGCAACCTGATCGGCCGCAAGGCGTTCGACCGCAACGGCACCAAGATCGGCACCATCGACGAGATCTACCTGGACGACGCGACCGGCGTGCCGGAGTGGGCGGCCATACGTACCGGACTCTTCTCCCGGGACGCCTTCGTCCCCCTGGAGCCCAGCGAACTGCTCGATGGCGCCCTGCACGTCCCCTTCGACCGCGCCCTCATCAAGGACGCCCCCGACTTCGGCGTGGGCCGCCACCTCTCCCCCGACCAGGAGATCCAGCTCTACCACCACTACGGCCTCGACACGGCCCCACCACCCCCACTCCTCCCGGACCGAGACTTCGGCAACCTGGCAGGCACGGAGGAGGAAGCGGAGGCCTGACAGAACAGATACGACACCGGTGACCGGCCCCCCCCCAGTCACCCGTCGGCCGCCGACAGCGCTCAGCCCTCACAGGGGCCACCCGCACCCGGCAACGAATCCATCACGGGTGGTGCGGGCGGGAATCCAAAACCTCAACCAACGGCAACGGCTCAGCCGGCTCCAACGCAGGGTCCTCGACAAGAAACGTCCGCACCCGCCCCGGCCCGGAATCCGGCGTCTCGAACCGCACAGTCACCCGCCCCACCCCACTCCCCTGCACCCACCCGTGCCCGTACTCGGCATGCCGCACATCGTGCCCGGTGACCCACCGCCGCTCGACAGCCACTTCCCGCTCGTCGACGCCAGCGTCATCGGCCTCCTCCTGCACGGCATGATCCAGCCCCTCCCCCATGGCCTGGGCGAACAAGTCCTCCTGAGTGAAGTCGGCAAGCCCGCTCACCCCCACCCCCAGCAGCCGCACACCCCCCGTCGAGTCCACCCCGTCCAGCAACCGCAACGCGGCCTCCCGCACCACCGCGGGATCATCCGTGGGCCCCCGCAAGGTCTCGGACCGCGTCAAGGTCGAGAAGTCGTACCGCCGCACCTTCAGCACGATGGTCCGCCCCGACAACCCGGCCCCCCGCAACCTCCGCACACACCGGTCCGCCAGCCGCTGCACCTCAAGACCCACCCGAACCCGGTCATGGATGTCCACGTCGTACGTGTCCTCCACCGACACCGACTTCGTCTCCCGCTCCGCCACCACCGCCCGCTCGTCCCTCGCCAGCGCCATGGCGTACAGCCCATGCCCGTGCGCCTTCCCCAGCAGCCGTACGAGCTCGTCCTCCCCCGCCTCGACGATCTCGTCGACCGTATGGATCCCCGCCCGCCGCAGATGGTCCCCGGTGGCCGGCCCCACCCCCGGCAGCGTCCGCACCGACATCGGCCCGAGCAGCGCCCGCTCGGTCCCCGGCTCGATCACCACCAGCCCGTCCGGCTTGGCCTGCTCGGAGGCGATCTTCGCGAGCATTTTGGAGGCGGCGAGCCCCACGGATCCCGTCAGCCCCGTCACGGTCCGTATGTCGGCGCGCAGCTTCTCCCCCGCCAGCCGCGCGGAGACCTCGTCCCAGGCCGCTTCCCCGGCCTCCAGATCCACGAACGCCTCGTCCAGGCTCAGTGGCTCCACCAGCGGCGACAGCTCCCGCAGCAGCGCCATCACCTGTTCGCTGATCGACCGGTAGAACCCGAAGCGCGGCACGAGATACGCGGCATTCGGCGCGAGCCGCCGCGCCTGGGCCATGGGCATCGCGGAATTCACCCCGAACACCCGCGCTTCGTACGACGCGGTGGCCACCACACCCCGCGGCCCCAGCCCTCCCACGACCACGGCCTTCCCGCGCAGACTCGGCTTGGACGCCTGCTCCGCCGAGGCGAAGAAGGCATCCATGTCGAGATGCAGGATCGTGGGCGCGTTTCTCACATGTCCGATGCTGCCCTACGCCACTGACAATGCCCCCGCCCCGAAGAGCGGGGCAGGTCTCAGACCGCCCGGTTGCGCCGCCGCGCCAGTTCGTCCGCGGGGTTGGACCCGACGAGCGTCTCCCCGGTGTCGACGCGCTCCCCGTGCAGCTGCGAGAGTGCGCTCTCGACGTCCCGCCACACGACACCCACAGCGATCCCGAAGACCCCCTGGCCACCCTGGAGCAGTGCGTGGACCTCGTCGGGCGAGGTGCACTCGTAGACCGTGGCGCCGTCGCTCATGAGCGTCATCCGCTCCAGGTCCTTGAAGCCCCGCTCCCGCAGGTGCTGGACCGTGGTGCGGATGTTCTGAAGCGACACGCCGGTGTCGAGGAACCTCTTGACGATCTTCAGGACGACGACGTCCCGGAAGCTGTAGAGCCGCTGCGATCCGGACCCGTAGGCGGGCCGCACGCTCGGCTCGACGAGGCCGGTACGCGCCCAGTAGTCGAGTTGCCGGTAGGTGATGCCGGCCGCCGCGCACGCCGTAGGGCCGCGATAGCCGATCTGCTCGGACGCCATGGACGTCGCCCCTCCGCTGCTCGGCACGGCCGCCGGTCGCTGCGGAGCGTGATCGGCCGCGCTGCCCTGAAACGGGCTGCCGTGAAGCGGGTACGGACCGCCAGCCCCGAGACTCCGTCCGGGGGCACCCCCAGCCGTACCGTCGCCGCTGCTTCTCACGCCGACCTCCGTCCTTGACCTGCCTTCTCGACGGTAGGCAGTCACCAGGGGTGCGTCAACGATCGCCACACTCGGCACGCCGAGTGATAATCACCCTAGGAGTGGTTTCCCGTACCCAACCGCGGGGAAAGGCTAGCCGAATGCCCTCGTAGCGGGCCGCAGGACGCTCTCAGTCGCCGGTGGCAAATGCCAGCATTTCAGTGACGACCGGACACGGCCGACCCGTCACGGACCACTGATCCGCCGGATCGGCCGCAGCTTTCTCACTGACTGCTGGTGCCAAAGTCCTCGGGGGAGATCTGGTCGAGGAACTCGCGGAACTTCTCCACTTCGTCCTCCTGCTCGTCCGGAATCGCGATACCGGCGTCGTCGAGCACTCCGTCGCTGCCGTAGATCGGCGTCCCGGTGCGCAGGGCCAGCGCTATGGCGTCGGACGGCCGCGCGCTCACCTCGACCCCGCTGGCGAACACCAGCTCCGCGTAGAAGACGCCCTCACGCAGATCCGTGATGCGCACTTCGGTGAGCTCCTGGCCGACCGCCTCCAGCACGTCCTTGAACAGGTCGTGGGTCAGAGGTCGTGCGGGGGCCATGCCCTGCTGCGCGAAGGCGATCGCAGTCGCCTCCCCCGGCCCGATCCAGATGGGGAGGTAGCGGTCGCCTCCCACTTCACGCAGGAGCACGATCGGTTGGTTGGAGGGCATTTCGACCCGGACACCTACGACATCGAGCTCGTTCACACAGCAACCCTAGGCCGTGCCCGGGACGTTTGGGTAGTCGGGCCGGAAACGGGTGACAGTTCCTGCACCTGGCGCCCTCAGGGCAGCCGTACACCGAGCGCGGTCTGCACAAGGGCCGCGTGCAGCTTCACCGTGAGCCCCGCCAGTTCCTTCGTACGAGCTTCCGCGTGGGCGCGGGTCTGCGGGTTGCGGTGGCGCTTCAGCGGGGCAACCACCTGGTCCACGAGCCCTGCCTCACGGTCGGCGGCGGCTTTCATCGCCCGCAGATGCCGAGGCTCGATCCCGAACCGTCCGAGCTCGACGACGAGCGCGGCCACGGTGACGGCCTCGGCGTCGTAGGCCCCGTCCGGGAGCGGGGTGACGAGCCCGTACGACTCCCATTCCGCCAGCTCTTTCTCGCCGATCTCGGCGGCGGCGAGCAGCTCGTCCCGCCCGATCCGCACCGCGGTGGGCCCCTCAGGCACCTCCAGGACCGTTTCTCCGTCCCGCTGGCGGCCCACGGTGGGCAGCGCGGCGGCCTCGCCCCGCTCCATGGCGTCCAGATGCTCGCGGATCACCTTGAGCGGCAGATAGTGGTCCCGCTGCATCCTCAGGACATGTCCGAGGCGCTCCACGTCCCGCTCACTGAACTTGCGATAGCCGGAGGGGGTCCGCTGCGGCTCGATGAGCCCCTCGGACTCCAGGAAACGGATCTTGGAGATCGTCACTTCGGGGAACTCGTCGCGCAGCACGTTCAGTACCGTGCCGATGCTCATCAGCCCACTGTCCGTGGCGGCGGTGCCGTGTCCGGCACCGCCGCTCGGTGTTTGAAGCATGGACCTTCCCTGGGAGGGTCAGTAGCCCCGCTGGCTCGCGTAGAACACCAGTCGGTACTTGCCGATCTGCACCTCGTCGCCGTTGCTCAGAGCGACCGAGTCGATCCGCTCGCGGTTGACGTACGTGCCATTGAGACTGCCCACGTCGGACACCGTGAACGAGCCGTCCTGGCCGCGACGGAACTCCACATGCCGACGGGAGACGGTGACGTCGTCGAGGAAGATGTCGCTCTGCGGGTGACGGCCGGCCGTGGTCAGCTCGCCGTCCAGCAGAAAGCGGCTGCCCGAGTTCGGCCCACGGCGCACGACCAGGAGCGCGGAACCCAGCGGGAGCGCGTCGACGGCCGCCTGCGCCTCCGGGGACAGTGCCGGCATCTGCGTCTGACCGGTGACCTCGGCGTCGTAGGCCTCGAGTCCGGAGATGGAGATGGTGGAGGTCGTCTCCGAGGGGCGCTCGGGCACGGCACCGGCCCGCAGCGGGGCGCCGCAGTTGGAGCAGAAGCGGCTGTTCTCCGCGTTGCGGTTACCGCACCTCGTACACACCAGGGCCGACATAGGGGAAAACCCTCCACCCGTACTTGAGGTTGACGGCTGCCCGAAACCTATGCCGCCGGACTGGGCAGGGTCAACAGACGGCGCGCCCTGACCTCCGGAAATGTCGCCCTCCGGACCGCCGACCTGGTCGCGGAACAGCGGGCGCTGACCCTCGGCGTCGGGCTGTGCGCGATGGCGGGCGGTGGCATTTTCGCTGCCCTCTCGCGCGCTCCTGCCGAACAACTTCTGAAACAACTTCACGGGCGATTCCCCTTGACCGAAACAGACCCGCCCGTGGGGCAGGACGAACCCTGATTGAACACACCGGTCGACCCGGACATCCTCACAACGTCCGTTTCCACCAGACAGTTTCCACCACGCACCACCCATTCGGTGCGCCGACCCCCCGCAACCTCATGCCCTGGCCGGACGCCCGCCATGCACCCCCGGTTCACTGGGAGGACGACCGAGCGTAGTCAGGCCGCTTCGCCGCTCGCAAGGCGTCCACGACGATCTTGTTCGACCGCCCGACGGTAACGGTGGCCTGCTCCTTCTCAAGAGTCTGCACCACGCCTCCAGGAATGTTGAGCGCCGGTTCGAGGTCCTGCGGATTGCCGATGACCTTGAAACGAAACGGGGCGGTGATCTTGTTCCCGTCGACACTCACACTCTTGTCCGAGTCCGACAGATAGGTGTTGGCGACGACCCGTACGCCGTTCACCTGGATCGCCTCCGCACCAGCGGCACGCAGCTCCTGGATCGCGTCGAGCAGCATGTCCGCCTCGACCGTCCCCTTGGTGTCCTCGATCGTCATCGTGATGCCCGGGCCCTGCGCGGCCACCGTGCCCGCGAGGATGCCGAGTTGCCGCTCCTTCTCCACCGTCTGCTTACGGGCCTCTTCAGCCTGGTCGGAGCTGTTCTCCAGTTCGTCCCGCTGCTTCTCAAGACCCTGCTTCTCGTCTTCAAGACGCTGAGTACGGTCGTCCAGTTCATCAAGGATGCGTACGAGATCTTCCTGCCTCGCCCCGCGCAGCGCGCTGTCACTGTCGCTGTTCGACGCCACCTGAACGGCGAGGCCGAATCCGAGGCCGAACAGCAGTACCGCGACGATGAGTTGGGCCCGGGTCATCCGCGGCGGCCACAGCCCGTCCACCAGCCTCTGACGGCCGGTCAGCCCGGGTTGGGGCTCCGGGGCCACCGTCTCCTCGGGAGGGGCTGCCGGGAGTTCCTCGGGCAGCTCCTTGCGCAACCTGTTGCCGGGTGTCTCTTCCTGCTCGTTCATCGGCCTCACGCCCGGAAGACGTGCCGGCGGATCGCCGCGGCGTTCGAGAAGATGCGGATCCCGAGCACGACGACGACACCGGTCGACAACTGGGCGCCCACGCCCAACTTGTCACCCAGGAACACGATCAGCGCGGCCACGACCACATTGGACAGGAACGACACGACGAAGACCTTGTCGTCGAAGATGCCGTCGAGCATGGCGCGCAGACCACCGAAGACGGCGTCGAGCGCCGCCACCACGGCGATCGGCAGATAAGGCTCGACGACGGCCGGAACCTCAGGCCGGACCAACAGGCCGGCCACGACTCCCACGACGAGGCCCAGTACGGCGATCACGATGTGCCCTTCTCAGTTCTCGGCTCTGCTGTACGTACGATCACACTCGGTGCGGCCGGCAGCCGGAGGTCGTCCTCCACGGAGATGGCGGTCCTGATGCCGTAGTTCTCCTGCAGGGCGTGCAGATACAGTCCGTCGGCACTGTTCTGGAACCTGGTGCTCAGCCGCTGCCCGTCCCCCACCGCAAGCACCGTATAGGGCGGAACCAGCGGCTTGTTGTCGACCAGTATGGCGTCACCCGCGGCCCTGATCGCCGACAGCGCGGTCAGCCGCTGTCCGTTGACGGAGACGGCTTCGGCGCCCGACTCCCACAACCCGTTGACGACCCGCTGCATGTCGCGGTCGCGTACCCGCCCGGTGTCGGAGAACCCCGACGTCTCACGCGGGTTTCCGTCGCCGCCCGTGCTCGCTTCCTTGGCGTCGTTCACGACGAGTTTCACACCGGGGCCATGCACTTCCACGGCGCCCGACAAAATGCCCACGAGATCGGCCTGACCACTGTCCCCGCTCTGTTTGAGCGCCTCACGTTGCCGCGTGCTCACGTCGTCACGCAGCTTGTCGACGCTCTCCTCCAGCTTGTCCGCCGTGTCGCTCTCACGGTCGATACGGTCGATGAGCTCTTCGCGCTCCTTGGCCACGACCGGGGCCGCCACCCGCGCCTGTGCCGCCCCTACGGTCACCACCAGAGCGGCGAGCACCAGGCCGACGGCCAGACCGAGCTTCGCCCGCAGCGTCTTGGGCAGTCCGCTGCCGCTGGCGGCCTCCTTGCGGGCCGCCGCCTCGGCGTAGCCGTCGTCGAGGCTGTGGTCCATGACGTTGGTGAGCAGCGACATGGAGGCGTCCGGGCGCGAGGGGCGCGTGGGGGTGCTCCGAACGGGGGGCTGCTGCGGCATGCCGCACATCGTCGCACGTCGCGGCCCCTACCTCCGAATGGCCCCATCGGCGTGCCGGACAGGCCCCCCCTGGGGACACATGTCCGGCACGCGCGCGTGCGCGGCTCAGCGGCCGGCGCTGTCCACGACCGCCGACCACTCGTCCAGCAAGGCCTGCGCGGACGCGTCGTCAGGCCCCTCGGCCCACAGGTGGGTGACCGCCTCCGCCGGGTCCGGCAACACCATCACCCACCGCCCGTCGGTCTCCACGACCCGGACACCATCCGTTGTGTCGACAAAGCGATCGCCCGCCGCCTCCACGACCCGCCGCATGACCAGGCCCTTCACGGCCCACGGCGTGGCGAGATCCCGCTTGAGAACATGCGCCCGCGGAATCCGTGCGTCGATCTGGCTGAGCGTGAGCTGCGTCCGCGCCACCAGCCCGATCAGCCGTACGAACGCCGCCGCACCGTCGAAGACACTGCTGAACTCCGGGACGATGAAAGCACCCTTGCCGTCGCCGCCGAAGATCGTCGAGTCGTCACGTCCGACCCGGGTGAGATCGTCCGGCGAAGTGGTCGTCCACTCCACCTGCGTCCCGTGGTAGGCGGCCACCTGCTCGGCGATCCGCGTAGTGGTCACCGGCAACGCCACACGTCCGCTGCGCCGCTCCGCGGCCACCAGGTCCAGCATGACGAGCAGCGCGCGGTCGTCTTCGATGATCCGCCCCTTCTCGTCCACCAGGGAGAGCCGCTCGCCCACCGGGTCGAACCGCACACCGAAGGCGGCCCGCGCGGACGCCACGATCTCTCCCAGCCGCACCATCCCCGACCTACGCGCATCCGCCGTCTCGGTCGGCCTGGACTCGTCGAGCCCCGGATTGATGGTCAGCGAATCCACGCCGAGCTTTCCGAGCAGGCTGGGCAGGACAAGCCCCGCACTACCGTTCGACGCGTCTACGACGACCTTGAGCCCGGACTCGGAAATCCCTGTCGTGTCGACGTTCCGCAGCAGCGAACCGGTGTACGAGTCGAAGACACTCGCCGGGAAGTACAGGTCCCCGATCTCACCGGGGAACGCGCGCCGGTACTCCTGCCGGGCGAACACCCGGTCCAGCTTCCGCTGGCTGCCCTGGGAAAGGTCCGCACCCCGCCCGTCGAAGAACATGATGTCCACGGAGTCCGGCACCCCGGGCGTGGTCCGGATCATGATCCCACCGGCGCTGCCCCGCGCGGTCTGCTGACGGGCCACGGGCAGCGGTACGTTCTCCAGGTCGCGTACGTCGATGGCACTGGCCTGGAGAGCGGAGATGACCGCCCGCTTGAGCGCCCGCGCGCCACGGGAGTGGTCGCGAGCGGTGGTGACGGTCGAGCCCTTCTTGAGGGTCGTCGCGTAGGCGCCGGCCAGCCGCACCGCGAGTTCTGGCGTGATCTCGACGTTGAGGATGCCGGACACCCCTCGGGCGCCGAAGAGATGCGCCTGGCCCCTGGACTCCCAGATCACCGAGGTGTTGACGAAGGCGCCGGCCTCGATGGTCTTGAACGGGTAGACCCGCACATTCCCCTGAATAATCGATTCCTCGCCGACAAGGCACTCGTCACCGATGACCGCACCGTCCTCGATACGAGCCGCCCGCATGATGTCGGTGTTCTTCCCGACGACACAACCGCGCAGATTGCTCTGCTGCCCGACATACACGTTGTCGTGCACGACGGCCTTGTGCAGGAAGGCCCCGCTCTTCACGACCACGTTCGAGCCGACGACGGTGTGCTCACGGATCTCGGCCCCGGCTTCGACCTTCGCATAGTCCCCGATGTACAGCGGACCGCGGAGAACAGCATCCGGATGTACTTCGGCCCCCTCTGCCACCCACACGCCCGGGGAAAGTTCGAAGCCGTCGATCTCGACGTCGACCTTGCCTTCAAGGACGTCGGCCTGCGCCTTCACATAGCTCTCGTGGGTGCCTACGTCTTCCCAGTAGCCCTCCGCGACATAGCCGTAGATCGGCTTGCCTTCCTTCATCAGCTGCGGAAAGACATCGCCGGACCAGTCCACGGGCACGTCGGGCTCGACGTAGTCGAAGACCTCGGGCTCCATCACGTAGATGCCCGTGTTCACGGTGTCCGAGAAGACCTGACCCCAGGTCGGCTTCTCCAGGAAGCGCTCGACCTTGCCTTCCTCGTCGACGATGGTGATGCCGAATTCGAGCGGATTGGGTACACGGGTCAGACAGACGGTGACCAGTGCGCCCTTCTCCTTGTGGAAGTTGATGAGCTCGGTGAGGTCGAAGTCGGTCAGGGCATCACCGGAGATGACAAGGAAAGCATCGTCCTTCAACGCCTCTTCGGCGTTCTTGACGCTTCCGGCGGTACCGAGTGGCTTCTCCTCGTTGGCATAGGAGAGCTCCATTCCAAGCTCTTCACCGTCACCGAAGTAGTTCTTGACCAGTGAGGCCAGGAACTGCACAGTGACGACGGTCTCGTTGAGCCCATGCCTTTTGAGCAGCCTCAGCACATGCTCCATGATCGGCCGGTTTGCCACCGGCAGGAGCGGCTTGGGCATGCTTGAGGTCATTGGACGAAGGCGTGTGCCTTCGCCTCCGGCCATCACGACGGCCTTCATGTCGGAAGCGTCCTCCTCTAGAGATGACGGTCTAGCCGACCTCACCCGTCCAGATTCTCCCGCACTTTTCCGCCGGGGGCCAACGAGCCGCTACGGCCGTGCCAAGGGCGAGTTCAGTCGGCCATGGCGTCCGCGCGGATCAGGCGACGGACTTGTACCACGTAGAGCACTCCTGCCCACCAGTACAGCGTTGTACCCCATCCGGCGAACGCCCATCCGAAAATAGCAGCGAGTGACGCGATCCATCCAGTTCCGTCACTGAGCAGGAGCAGCGGGAAAGCGTACATCAGGTTGAACGTGGCGGCCTTGCCGAGGAAGTTCACCTGCGGCGGCGGATATCCATGTCGCCTGAGGATGCCCACCATCACCAGGAGAACCAGTTCTCGCAGGAGCAGTGCAGCCGTCAACCAGATTGGCAGAATCTCGCGCCAGGTGAGACCGACCAAAGTCGAGAGAATGTAGAGCCGGTCGGCCGCGGGGTCGAGCAGCCGGCCCAGACTGCTGATCTGGTTCCACCGTCGGGCGAGCTTGCCGTCGAGGTAGTCACTGATCCCGCTCAGAGCCAACACCAGCAACGCCCAGGTGTCACTCTTCGGGCCCCCGAACTCAGGCCTGAGAATCAGCCACAGGAAGACCGGCACGCCAACGAGCCGCGCCATGCTGAGGATGTTGGGGATGGTGAGGACCCGGTCTGTCTGGACGCGGGTCTCCTGGACCTCCACCCGGGGGCCTCCTGTGGGAAACGTGCCAACGATGCTCCCTGACCCTACCTCAACGCAAAAAAGCTCTGGCTCTTGGGCTGCCTGCCCAAGAGCCAGAGCTCTAAAAGGAGTTCGGCGGTGTCCTACTCTCCCACAGGGTCCCCCCTGCAGTACCATCGGCGCTGTAAGGCTTAGCTTCCGGGTTCGGAATGTAACCGGGCGTTT